>NZ_CALHQO010000430.1:0-2561 GCF_938036635.1 uncultured Leptotrichia sp. | reverse complement strand
TTAGCAAAAGTGCAGGTTTTGCAAATAAAAATAAAGAAAATGACTTAGATTTAGAGAATCAAAGTAGTTTTGGAAAGGAAAATCTGAAAGAAGACGAAACGAAAATAGTTATTGAAAGACGGATTTTTCGGGATGGGGACAATTTGGAAAGAATAATTGATGAGCGGGGGCAATACGCAAAAACGGCTGTAAAAGTCTTGAAAACTTATCCTGAAAAAAATGTGACATTAGTTGAATGTGAACTGTTTACTGGACGGACTCATCAAATTCGAGTTCACCTAAAATCTATCGGACACATAATTGTAGGAGACGAACTTTATGGAAAAGGTTTAAACAAAGAACTTGGAATAAATAGACAATTTTTGCACGCCTACAAGGTAAAATTTACACATCCTGCAACAAAAAAGGAAGTTGAATTGGAAATACCTATTTTTAATGATATGAAAGACTTTTTAGAAAATTAGTCAAGATAAATAATTTTACAGAATAACAATAGATAAAGAATAATTAAAATTAAAGGGTGTGTAAAAATTTTTGTGTAAACCTCTAAATAATATATGGTAAAATAACTATATAATATTTGGAGGTTTTTGTTATGGCTAAGAAGAAAATTGACAACGAAATTTTTAAAACACTGATTGAGGATTACAATATTAAAGATACTAATGATATTAAGGATATGCTTAAGGATTTGCTTTCGGGTACTATTCAAACTATGCTTGAAGCTGAAATTGAGCATGAACTGGGGTATGCTAAACATTCTATGAAAGATAAGACTACTTCTAATGCTAGAAATGGACATTCCAAGAAAACTGTTAGAAGTGAGTACGGCAATATTGACTTAGATATTCCTAGAGATAGAAATGCTGAGTTTGAACCTCAAATCATCCCTAAATATCAAAGAGAAATTACTGGTATTGAAGGATAGATTCTTTCTCTTTATGCTAAAGGAATGAGCAACAGAGATATCGAGGACCATCTTAATAATCTTTATGGAATTGATGTTTCGCCATCTATGATCAGTAAAATTACAGATAAAATTATACCTGAAATTAGGGAATGCAGTCTAGACAGCTTGAGGATGTATATCCAATAGTTTTTATGGACGTTATCCATTACAGTGTAAGAAAAGATGGAGTTGTTGTTAAAAAGGCAGTATATTTAGCTATAGGAATAGATAAGGAAGGAAGAAAGGAAGTTTTAGGATTTTGGATAGGAGAAAATGAATCAAGCAAGTACTGGTTAAATGTTTTAAATGAATTGAAAAACAGAGGAGTTCAGGATATACTAATTATGTCTGTTGATAATTTAAAAGGGTGCAGCGAAGCAATATCTTCAGTGTTTCCAAAGACAGAAATTCAAAAATGTGTGGTTCATCAAATTAGAAACAACATAAGATACATATCTTACAAAGATACAAGGGAATTTACATCAGACTTAAAGGAAATGTATAATACACCAACACTGGAACAGGCAGAGTTTAAACTGGATGAATTAGAAGAAAAATGGGGTAAAAAGTATATGGCAGTAATTAATTCCTGGAGAAATAACTGGAATGAGTTGACAACATACTTTAAATATGATACAAAGATAAGAAAGCTGATATATACGACAAACCCGATAGAAAGCTTAAACAGACAATTAAGAAAGTATACGAAGACAAAATCACTTTATCCGACAGATGAAGCATTAATGAAATCAATATACCTAAGCTTAAAGGAAGCAACAAAGAAATGGACTGGAAGAATACCAGGCTGGGGAGAAATATATTCACAGTTAAGTATTTATTTTGAAGGAAGAATTTAAAAACAGGATGATAAAACTACCATCCTGTACCATATATTATATTTTGAGTTTACACAAAATTCTGTACACTCTCTCTTTATTAATAATATGTAATCCTAATAATCCTACAGGAAAGTTTTTAAAACTTACCCAAACAGAAGAAATATTGAAGGAATGTAATAAATACGATACGAAATTGTTTATAGATGAAGCCTTTATTGAATTTTTGGTAGATGGAATGAAGGAAAGTATTATTAATACTGAGGAAAATAAAAAGAATTTATTTGTAACAAGAGCCTTTACAAAGTTTTTTGCTATTCCTGGTTTAAGATTGGGATATGGAATGTATTTTGATAAGGAACTTGAAAAGAAAATATCTGAAAAAAAAGAGCCGTGGAGTGTAAATAATATTGCAGAAATGGCAGGATTGACAGTACTTGATGATGCTGAATATATAGAAAAAACATTAAAATGGATAGCAGCAGAAAAAAAATATATGTATGAAAAACTGAATGAAATTTCAGGAATAAAGGTTTATGAAACAGAAGTAAATTTTATTACTGGAAAAATATATGAAAATCTGTTTTCAGAAGGGATAAATGTGAAGATACTGAGGGAAAAAATGCTTGAGCAGGGGATACTTATAAGGGATGCTTCAAATTTCAATTTTCTGGATGAAAGATTTTTCAGGCTGGCAATAAAGGATAGAGCAAGTAATGAGAGGGTTATTGAGGCGATGAAGGAGATTTTTATGAATAATGAATTTAAAAAAATAA
>NZ_CALHQO010000429.1:0-1777 GCF_938036635.1 uncultured Leptotrichia sp. | reverse complement strand
TATTGACTTTATAAATATAGTAAAATATATAAAATTTATGATTTAGTAATTTTATTTACTTTATGAGACAGACCCTTTTTTATTCAACTATATCAAATCCTCATTTCCACTCCATTATCCCTCAAATACCTTTTCAGCTCCATAATTTCCACTTCTTTAAGATGAAAAATCGAAGCTGTTAGTCCTGCATCAATTCCTGGTATTTTAAATAATTCCTTAAAATGTTCCATATTTCCAGCTCCACCTGACGCAATTATTGGAATTGACAATTTTTTAGCCAAAATTGATAATAATTCCAAATCAAAGCCAGTTTTAACGCCATCCGTATCGATACTGTTCACAACAACTTCTCCAGCTCCATTTTCCTGCCCCTGCACAAACCATTCAATTGCATCAATTCCAGTATTTTCTCTACCGCCTTTTGCAAAAACTTTAAATTTGCCGTCTACTCTTTTTACATCGACAGACAAAACTACACACTGATCTCCATATTTTTTTGCAGCTTCTTCAATTAGTTTTGAATTTCTTATTGCACCTGAATTGACACTTACTTTATCTGCCCCCGCTTTTAGCACTCTGTCAAAATCATCTAGTGTATTTATCCCACCGCCAACAGTAAGCGGAATAAATATTTGACTTGCCACTTCCTTTAAAATATCAGTATTTCCTCAACAGTTGCTGTAATATCATAAAAAACAAGTTCATCAGCACCAGATTTATTATAAAACTTTGCTAACTCAACGGGATTCTCAACCTCTTTTATCTCGGTAAAATTAACACCTTTTACCACTTTCCCGTTTCTCACGTCCAAACAGGGAACTATTCTCTTTGCAAGCATTTTTGCACCCACTTTCTTTTAATATGCAATATTTACATTTTCAATTTCATTTAAACAATTTTTAAAATATTATTTGCTAACTTCCAATACTTCTTTTAAATCAAGATTTCCAGAATAAATCGCCTTTCCAACAATAGCTCCATAAACTCCATTTTCATTAAGTTCTTTTATTTCATCTAAAAATGTAATTCCACCAGAAGCTATAATATTTGATTTTACTATTTTGGACAACTTTTTATAAATTTCAAGATTTGTACCATTTAACATTCCATCTTTTGAAATGTCGGTATAAATTATTGTTTTTTACTCCAATGTCCGATAACTTTTTGCAAAACTCAACTGAACTGAATTTAATTCAACGGTTTCTGTCCATCCCTTTACAGCTACTTTTTCATTTTTCGCATCCACAGAAACTGCAATTTTATCTCCATATTTTTTTACCATTTCTATTAAAAACTCTTCATTTTCAACAGCAATCGTTCCTAAAATAACTCTATTTACACCCAATTCAATATATTTTTTTATTCTCTCTTCATCACGGATTCCACCGCCAACTTGAACAAAAAAATCACTTTTTTCAACCAGTTCTTTTATAACTTCATAATTTTTAGTGTTTCCGTCTTTTGCTCCGTCCAAATCTACAATATGAAGATTTTTTGAATTATTTTTATTAAAAAAATCCAAAACTTCAACAGGATTTTTAAAAAACACTTCCACTTGATTATAATCTCCTTGTTTCAATCGCACTGCCTGACCGTTATGTAAGTCTATCGCTGGAAAAATCTCTATCATAATTTAATCTCCTTCAAATATTATATACTTTATTCTATAACTCTATTTTTTTATGTACTGCAAAATTTTTCAAAAAAGTTAGGTCATTCCAAAATACAAAGGAAAAATCATCATATTTGGAATATCTGCTCCAACAACCATACTCGA
>NZ_CALHQO010000428.1:0-3218 GCF_938036635.1 uncultured Leptotrichia sp. | reverse complement strand
CATCTTAAAATTACTTGAAAATATTAGGTTTGCATCTTTTATTAGAAAAGTTTATAATAAATTCGTTATTTAAATGGGATTTAGTATTAAATTATAAGATAGAGTTATTATAGGTTCTTTTTTTCAAGGTTAAATAGTTTATCAATTAAATAAAAGATAACTTTTTTGAAAAGAGCTTTATATTAATCTTATTCTAGCTGTAGGTTACATCATTCCAAGATAAGCAGCACCTAAAATTCCTGCATCATTTCCAAGAGTTGCTGTAACAATTTTTAGATTTTCTAAAATTGATGGGAATGCTACATCTTTTAGTTTTTCTTTTACACGGTCAAACAGAAAATCTCCAGCAAGAGCAACTCCGCCACCTACAACAACGATTTCAGGATCTAGTATGCTAAGCAGATTTCCAATTCCTAATGCTAATTTTTCCGCTTCATAATCAACAATGTCAATTGAAAATTCATCACCTTTTCTAGCAGCGTCAAATACATCCTTTGCTTCTAAATCTCTACCTTTTGTCATTTCATAAAGCAGGTTTTGTTTATTTACCGCAAGACGGCTATTTGCTTCACGGATTATTCCAGTAGCAGAAGCGTAGGCTTCCCAGCATCCTTTTTGTCCACATCCGCATAGTTTTCCATTTGGTTCAATTTTAATGTGTCCAACTTCTCCGCCGGCTCCGTGTTCTCCGCTCACAAGTTTTCCATCAACAATAATTCCGCCACCAATTCCAGTTCCAACAGCAAGACCTAGTACATTTTTATATCCTTGAGCAGCACCTTTCCACATTTCTCCAAGTGTAATAACATTAACGTCATTATCAACTTTTACTGGTTTACCAAGATTTTTTTCAAATTCCAATGCCAAATCCATCCCATGTTTCCAAGGGAAATTTGCCCAAAACTTAACAACTCTGGAATTTAACACGGGTCCTGGTACTCCAACACCAACTGAGACAACATTATCAAAATTAACATTAGTTCCTTCAATTTGAGTAATAAGAATTTTTGACAATCTTTGAATTGTTTCAGAAAAACCTTCCATTGAATCAGTTTTTACGATGGTTGTGAAAATAATATTACCTTTTTCGTCAACAAGTCCAATTTTTGTATTAGTTCCTCCCAAGTCAATTCCTACATAATATTTCATATTTCCTCCTAAGTACAGTTATTTATATAACACATAGCAAAACATCTTTAAAATTAATTATTATATCAATATAAGTTTACCTTATTTCTTATATTTTTTCAATATTTTACAAAAATTTTTTTTAATGATATAATGTAAATATGTTTTTTAAAGAAAAAGGATATGTTTGATAATCTAATTTTTAAATTGAATACTTGTGGATAGATAATGGTATTTTAAAAGAATATAAAACAAAATTAAGTTATTGGACAAATTTAATAATATAAATTATGGAGGTTTTTATGAGAAGCTTATCGGGAATACAGCCCAGCGGAATTTTACATATTGGAAATTATTTTGGTGCCATTAAGCAGTTTGTAGAGCTGCAAGATGAATATGAAGGTTTTTATTTTTTGGCAAATTATCACGCTTTGACGTCTTCACCAAAAGGAGAAGATTTGAAGGCTAATACAATTGGTGTAATTTTGGACTATTTGGCTTTGGGACTGAATCCTGAAAAATCAACACTGTTTTTGCAGTCGGATGTGCCTGAACATGCAGAATTATCTTGGATTTTGTCAAATATTGCTCCAATGGGGCTACTAGAAAGAGCTCATTCATACAAGGACAAAGTTGCGAAGGGAATTAAACCGAATGTGGGACTTTTTACTTATCCAATACTTATGGCTGCTGATATTTTAATGTATTCGCCAGATATTGTGCCTGTTGGAAAGGACCAGAAACAGCATTTGGAAATGACTCGTGATATTGCAACTAAATTTAACGAAACTTACGGCGAGGAAGTATTTAAATTGCCAAAAGAGAAAATCGTTGAAAATGTAGCTACTGTTCCTGGAACAGATGGTGATAAAATGAGCAAGTCCTATGGAAATGTAATAAATATGTTTGGTTCAAAAAAAGCATTAAAAAAACAGATAATGAGCATTGTAACAGATTCAACACCTTTAGAGGAACCAAAAGATCCTGATAACAATATCACAAAATTATATGCTCTTTTTGCAACAGAAACGGAAGTAGAAGCATTAAAGGAAAAATTCAGAGCAGGAAACTTTGGATATGGACACGCTAAAAATGAATTGTTTGACAAATTTATGGATTATTTTTCACCGTTTCAGAAAAAAAGAGAAGAACTGGAAAATAATATGGACTATGTATACCAAATTTTGAGAGAAGGTGCAAATAAGGCTAGAAGCATTGCAACTGAGAAGATGGATGAAGTTAGAGATGTAGTGGGGCTTTTGAAGAAAAATTATTAGTGATTTTGTTTGAAAAGTTTTATTTTAATTATGAAGAAAAGGCACATTTAAGTGTCTTTTTTGGCTTCAAAAATTTTACGATGATATTCAGAAAATAGGAGGCAGAATCGAATGAAGAGAATAGCGAATTTAAAGGATAATCCAAGAAAAGATATTTTTTTTATTTTTCTTATAATTTATATGCTTCATCTAGTATTTATGATTTTTGTCAATAATAAAACATTAGTTATAGATAGTCACATATTTAGACATATATACATGTTTAGAATATATAGATGGATACTTAGTCTTCCAATAATTTATTATTTTGTAAAGACTTATAATAAATATGAATATTTTAAAACGAATGAAAAATTGAATGTAAAAGGCTTTAATACATATTTTGCACTAGTTTTTTTCATAGGAAATATTTGTAATTTATTGATTATATCAATATTTAAATTTAAAGGAAGAACGCCTTTAATAAATGAGCCTTTGTATATAGATGTAATAATGGCAGTTTTTGTAGCACCAATATTGGAAGAAATTGTATTTCGTGGAGTTATAATGAATAATTTGAGAAAATATGGAATTAGAGTAGCAATAATTATTAATTCGCTTCTTTTTGGGCTATCTCATTATAACATAGAGATGATTATTCCAGCATTTTTGACAGGCATCATCTTTTCTTATGTTGCGTGCAAATATTCAATAAAATATTCTATTTTAATACATTTTCTGTTAAATACGATAACAAAAATATTACAACTTATAATACTTTCAAAAATTGAAATGTTCATAGTGATATTTGGTTTATTTTTGATGCTTTTAATC
>NZ_CALHQO010000427.1:0-3599 GCF_938036635.1 uncultured Leptotrichia sp. | reverse complement strand
ATAATGTGAAAATATAGAGATAAATAAAAAAATAGAATGAAAAATAATTTTTAGGAAAAGGAGAATTAATAAATGTTATTAGAATTAAGAGAACTTCAAAAAAATACGAAGGAGTATCTAGGTAAAGAAATTGAAATTAATGGATGGGTAAAAAAAATTAGAAGCCAAAAGAACTTTGGATTTATCGAACTGAATGATGGAACTTTCTTTACTGGAATACAAGTTGTATTTGATGAAGAATTGGAAAATTTTGAGGAAATTTCTAAACTTACAATTTCTACTTCTGTTAAAGTTACAGGAATTGTAGTTGAATCATTAGGAAAGGGACAAGCTTACGAAATTAAAGCCACAAAAATTTCTGTTTACCAAAAAGCTGATTCAAATTATCCATTGCAAAATAAAAGACATAGTTTTGAATTTTTGAGAACAATTGCACATTTACGTCCTAGAACTAATGCTTTTTTTGCAACATTCAGAGTGCGTTCAATTTTATCTTATGCAATTCATAAATTTTTTCAGGAAAAAAACTTCGTGTACGTTCAAACACCTATAATTACTGGAAGTGATGCGGAAGGTGCTGGAGAAATGTTTAGACTTACGACACTTGATATAAACAATGTTCCGAAAACTGAAAATGGAAGTATTGACTTTAAGCAGGATTTCTTTGGAAAAGAGGCAAATCTTACAGTAAGTGGACAGTTAAATGTTGAAACATTTGCAACAGCGTTTAAAAATACATATACTTTCGGACCTACATTTAGAGCTGAGAAATCTAATACTCCAAAACATGCTGCAGAATTTTGGATGATGGAGCCTGAAATTGCATTTGCAGATTTGGATGTAAATATGGATATTATTGAAGAAATGATAAAATATATTGTAAATTATGTAAGGGAAAATGCTAAGGAAGAAATGGAATTCTTCAACCAGTTTGTAGACAAGGACTTATTTAATAGGCTTGATACTTTAGTAAACAATGAATTTGGGAGAATTACTTATACAGAAGCAATTGAAATTTTGAAAAATTCAAAACAGAAATTTGAGTATGAAGTAGAATGGGGAATTGACCTGCAGACTGAACATGAAAGATACTTGGCAGAAAAACACTTTAAAAAACCTGTATTTGTAACTGATTATCCAAAAGATATAAAAGCATTTTATATGAAGTTAAATGAAGATGGGAAAACTGTAAGAGCAGTTGATTTATTGGCACCAGGAATTGGAGAAATTGTAGGTGGAAGCCAAAGAGAAGATGATTATGATGTTCTTTTAGGAAAAATTCATGAAATGGGATTAAAAGAAGAAGATTACTGGTGGTACTTAGACCTTAGAAAATATGGAAGTGTGCCACATTCAGGATTTGGACTTGGGTTTGACAGAATGCTTATGTACATCACTGGAATGACTAATATAAGAGATGTGATTCCATTTCCAAGAACAACTAAAAATTTGGAATTCTAATTTAATCTTCGATTCCTAAAATTCAGCTTGACAAAATATTAAAATTATATTCAAAGAAAAGCCCAATATAAGAGGTATGTCTTTTGTGTATAATTTAAGTGAAAATACTTGAAATTCTGAAATTAAAATTTTTGAATAAATAAATTTTACTTGATTTTAGATGTTATATAATATTAAAATTATACAGTCAGGAGGGAAAATGGAGAAATTAAGACGAATAATGATGGGAATGTTAATCCTTTCTTTTGCAACTATAGTAAAGGCAAACTACTATATTGCAGAAAAAATAGGAACCAATAATGGTGGAGATGCAACAACTATTGAAGAAGAAAGAACGCCAGTAGTTCCACCGACAACCGAAGCTGATGACAATACAAAAAAGGCACTTGAACAAGGAAATGAAAAAGACAAGCCTAAAGAGGAAAAAAAGACAGTTGACACAGGAACTATGCCCGCAACACAAACTGAAGACATATCAACTGAGGCAAAATATAATTCCTATGCAAATTATGAAAATGCTACACTTGCTAAAAAAAGTTCATCAGCTACATTCAGAATGGCACAGCTTTACTTTCGTGACGGACTTTACGAAAAAGCAGTAAATTTGGCATTAAAGGATGAAGCACCTGATATTCCAGTAATGTACGTAATTGCGATTGGTTCACGACTAATGGGGGATAATGACAAGTCAATTGATTACTATACTAGAATATTATCGCAGGATGAAAATCAGGCGGAAGCAAAATTGGGAATAGGCATTGCCTATAAATCAAAAGGGGATTTTTCAAAAGCGTTAGGATATTTGAAAGACTATAATTCAAAACATTCTGATGATGAAGTAAAAAAAGAAATCGCAGTATTAAATGAAATATTAGCCGGTTCAAGATAAAAATTAGGGGGGGATTATTGTGGAATGGCTTAGATTAAAGGAATATGGGATGAAAAATGCTCATATAAAAAAACTTATGTTAATTTTTCAAGATTTTGAAGAGTTATTTTATGAAGAAAATTTTAAATTGTTTAACGATGAACTGAAAAATCAATTGGAAGAAGCAATGAAAATTGATTTGGAAGAAAGACTGGAACTTTACGAACGAAATAGAGTAAGAATAATAAGTGCGAATGATAAGGAATATCCGAAAAAACTAAAGGAAATAAAAGATTTTCCAGTTTTTTTATATTTGAAAGGAAAAAAATTAAAAGATTACGACAAAATAAAAATGGATAAAGATAAAATTTCAGTGGACAATAGACGAAATATCGCAGTTGTAGGCACAAGAAGAGCAACAAAATTTGGAAAAACTGCCTGCGAGAAAATAGTAAATGAGCTAGTAAACTATGATGTAACTCTAATCAGCGGACTGGCAGACGGAATTGACACAATCGCCTTAAAAACTGCACTTGATAAGGAAATTGAAGTTGTCGCAGTAGTAGGAACAGGACTGGATGTTGTCTATCCTTATGAAAATCGTAATCTATGGGAAAGAATATCAGAAACAGGTACAATCATAAGCGAATATCCGCTAGGAACCCAGCCTACAAGGTGGACTTTTCCTAGAAGAAACAGAATTATAGCAGGAATGTCAGATGGAGTGCTAGTAGCCGAAAGTTTCAAAAAAGGTGGTGCATTAATTACAGCAGAATTAGGATTTAGTATGAATCGTGAAATTTTTGCTGTGCCAGGATTCATCAACTATCCTTCATTTGAAGGTTGTAATAATCTAATAAAAAGCAACAAGGCAAAATTAGTAACAAGTGCAGATGACATTGCTGAAGAATTCCTATGGGATATCCGTAAAGAAAAAAGTAAATTACAAAAATTAACAGAAGAAGAACAAATTGTATTCGAAACAATAATGGAAGAAGTAAGTTTTGAGCAAATACTGCAAAGTGTAAAAGAAAAAATCGAAAAAAATAAATTGTTTTCAATAATTATGAGTCTAAAAATTAGAGGATTAATTACAGAAACAAACGGGGCAAAGTACATAAGGATAGTGTAATTAAAGTTGAAAATGTCGTGATTTTTTGGAAATGAAATCGATTGTTTGAGCGTAGTTTACGTAGCGAGTTTCGATTTTATTTTCAAAAAATGCTTAGACGAGCCAGGGATGCAAGGGAAATGGCGATTGATTTCCCTT
>NZ_CALHQO010000426.1:0-4392 GCF_938036635.1 uncultured Leptotrichia sp. | reverse complement strand
ATAAACATTTTTTATTTTTTATACAAAACTATTATAAAAATAATAAAAAAACATAATCTTAAATCTTTGAATTTCCATTATCAAATTTTTTAGATTATGCTTTAATTTTGTGATTCTAAAATATATCTTTATCAGACAATTTTGCATCTTTTGTTTTAAACATTTCTAACAGTTTTTCCACTGTCAACCTTTTCTTTTCTTCACCTTTTATATCAAAAATTATTTCTCCCGCATGAAGCATAATAAGCCTATTTCCATAAGTTATGGCATCTTGCATATTATGCGTTATCATAAGACTTGTTATATTATTTTTTTCAATAATTTCCTTTGTCTTCTCCAAAATTATTTCTGAAGTCTGAGGATCAAGTGCTGCTGTATGCTCATCCAGCAGTAATATATCTGGACGGTTTAGAGTTGCCATTATTAATGACAAACATTGTCTTTGTCCACCAGATAGAAGTCCTACCTGTGTAAACAGCTGATTTTCCAGTCCAAGTCCAAGAGTTGCCAATTGCTTTTTATAAAATTCGATATTTTTTACATCTAATCCAAAAGTAAAGTTAAAACGTTTTCCTTTATTTTTAGCCATTGACAAATTTTCTAGCACTGTCATTGATGGAGCTGTTCCCATTGTTGGGTTTTGGTAAACTTGTGAAATCCATTTTGCTCTTTTATGCTGTTCTACATTTGTTATATCATTTCCATTTAAAACAACATTCCCTCCATCTGGTATGATTTGTCCATTTAATACATTTAAAAGTGTAGACTTCCCAGCACCATTACTTCCAATGATTGTTATAAAATCACCATCATTTATTGTAAAATTCAAGCCTTTAAATACTTGTTTTTCTGTTCCCAATTCAGAGAAGAAAGTTTTATATAAATTTTTTAATTCTATCATTAATTTGCATCTCCCTTCTCAATCAATTTTACCTTTTTCTTACCTTTTTTAGTTTTTTGAATTAATTCATTCCATAGGATTACTGTAAGTATTATCGCTGTTATAACTTTTACATCTGTTGGCTTAACTTCCAGTATCTTTATAACATTATCATTAAAATGAAGCCCTTCATACATATTTCTTGTCCAGCTGTTTGACATCAATGCTAGATTTATTATGAAATAGTACATTAAAGATCCGATTGTAACAATGGAAATTTCGTTTATTACTTGTGATTTTTTCAATACCCCAAGTCCTAAAATAATTGCCGCAAGTCCAATAACAATTGTTCCTACTCCAGACTGCAAGTCTGCAACTTTAATATTTTGTGCAAATAATGCACCTGCTAATGCCACGACTCCATTTGCAAGCATTAATCCAAATATTTTTAGTCTTTTTTCATTTACCCCAAGACTTACTACAAGCTGCTCATTATTCCCCAATGCTCTTAATGCAAATCCAAATTTTGATGTCAAGATATAATCAATAACCATTTTTATAATAAATGCGATAAGTATTGTAAGCATAAGTTTTACATCTTTTGTATTTGAAACATAAATTATCAGTCCAATTACAAAAACAATATAAACAGAAAGACTTCTAATCATATATTTATTTTCTTTAATTTTATAATCATAGAGCCCTTTCAATACAAGTAAAATTACAAATATAATTGAAAAAGGTATAAAGTTCTTTTCATAAGAAATTATTTCATAAATACTTCTTTCCGGCGATATAAATACATTAGGCATTCCAACAATTCTGGAGTTTATACTATAAAGCCCCGTCATTACCAAAATTCCTGAAAGCAGTCCGTTAATTTTTAAATAAACGTGCAAGGCTCCTGTCACATATCCTGCAATCATTCCACATATAACTGCTAGAATCAGTCCCATAATCGGACTTGTTATTCCAAAAAAACCATTTTTAGACATTGCAAATGCCGCAAATACAAATCCTCCAAGTGGAAATGTTCCATCCACCGACATATCTGGAAAATCCAGTATTTTATAAGTCAAATACACTCCCATAACCATTATCGAATATATAAATCCAGTTTTAAAAGCCTCTGGAAGACTTTGTAAAAATACTAATAATTCATTCATTTAACTTTTTTCTCTCTTTCTTTTCTGTTCTCTCCATTTAATTTATTATTTATTTTCCTACAAATTCAGCTCCATTAAACAATGGATTTTTTATATCCAGTCCCAATGCCTGTGCTGTCTTCTGATTAACATATAATTTCATTTGTTTTGAAGTTTCAAAAGGAATTTGAGAAACAGGTTTTCCTTTAAGAATTTCGATTGCCATTTCTCCAGTACGTTTTCCTAATGCGTAATAATCTAATCCCATTGTGAACAATGCTCCTAGTTCTACAGAAGAGTTTTCACTTGCAATTACAGGCTTTTTAGCCGAAATTGCTTCCGAAGTAATGAGGTTTGCTCCTGACACAACAAGATTATCTGTTGGTAAGTACAATGCGTCAGTTGCTCCCAATAAATTTTTAGTAGCTTGTGCTAATTCACCAAAGTTACTTATCCCTTGAAGCACAATTTCTATATTTTTTTCCTTAGCAATTTTTTGAATTTCTTGAACTTGCACAACTGAATTTTGCTCCGATGGATTATACAAAACCCCAACTTTTTTTACATCAGGTTTTATTTTTAAAAGTAAATCTAGCTGTCCTGCAATATTTTCCACTTTATCACTTGTTCCTGTTACATTTGGATTCAAAAGTTTTGCACTTGCAGGATCAGTTACCGCTGAAAATAGAACTGGTATGTCTGAAATATTATTTACCAATGCTTGTGCAGACGGTGTCGCAATACCAAATACTAAATCTTTTTTATCTGCTTTATAATTTGTGGCAATAAGATTAGCATTTGTTACTTCCCCATTTGCATTCTTTTCATCAAAATCAGCATTTATTCCAGCTTCCTTGAACGCATCTTCAAATCCTTTCTTTGTCAAATTAAGTGATGGATGTTCCATAAATTGAGTTATTCCGATTTTATAGCTTCGTTTATTTCCAGATGACTGTGAATCTTTATTTCCGCTCACTGTATCGTTGCTGTTTCCACATGCCAGCATTAACATACTTATCATTATTAACAGTATTTTTTTCATTCTTTTTCCTTTCTTCCTTAAACATATTTATTTTTTATAAATTTTATTGAACCAGCTTAGCTTTGGATTTTACATCTTCAGGTAATGAAATTCCAAGTGCTGCAAGTGTTTTTGCATTTACTACAATTTCATTAAGAGGCATAGTCTTAAATTTAATTTCATTTGGCTTTTTGCCATTTTTCAAAATATCAATTGCCATTTTACCAGCTTCTTTCCCTATTTCGTAATAACTAACACCTTGTGTAATCAAAGCACCACCTTTTACGTGAGCTGCTTCAGCACCAAATACTATTTTTTTAGCAGTAGTTGCTTTTTCTGTAATCAAGCTTACTACTGATGCTACAAGATTGTCTGTTGGCAAATAAATCGCATCTGCTTCTCTTACCAGGCTATCTGCTGCTTGTGGTATTTCATTCGCCTGAACAATACTTTTTTCAACTACATTGATTCCTAATTCTTTTGCTGCTTTTTTCAAATCTTCCACTTGAATTTTTGAATTTTGTTCTGATGAATTATAAATTACTCCAACTGTTTTTATATTAGGACTTAATTTTTTAAGTAGTTCCAATTGCTGTTTTACATCCATTCTATCACTTACGCCAGTCACATTATCTTTTAAAATCCCAGCAGCCTGTGGATCTGTAATCGCTGAAAATACAACTGGTATTTCATTCGTTGCCTGTGAAGCCGGCTGAGCCGCATTTGTCGCAATTGCAAAAATCAAATCTTCTTTAGAACTAACAAAGTTATTAGCAATCAAATTTGCATTAGCTGTTTCTCCATTTGCATTTTTCTCATCAAAATCAGCTTCAATTCCTGCTTCCTTAAAAGCCGCCTTAAATCCTTCTCTTGCACTGTCAAGTGCTGGATGTGACGCAATCTGTGTAATTCCAATTCTATACTTCTTAGAGCTTGTCCCAGCTCCACTACTACCTTTATTCTCACTACCTGAATTTCCACAGCTTAAAATCATAAGTGTCAACACACTAATTAAAATTAATAATTTTCTCATCAATTTTTCCTCTCTTTCCTACTATCCTACAAATTTACTCAAAACATTCAAAATAATTTTCAAATATATTCTTAAAGTTTTGAGTTAATAAAATATTATCCTTTCAACTAATTTTAGATAATATTTTTTCCTACTATGAAATAATAACATTTTTTTCTCTTTAAAGCAATATTATTATTTCCTTTATAACAATTTTTTTTGATTTATTTTTTCATTTTTAAATTAAATAAAATCTTCTTTAATTTTTATTTTATTTTCTTCACTTGGATAAATTCTAATCGGAATTTTTTCTCCTTTGTATTCTACTAAATCA
>NZ_CALHQO010000425.1:0-2602 GCF_938036635.1 uncultured Leptotrichia sp. | reverse complement strand
AATATATTATATAAAAAAAGATAATGAAAAATTGAAATACTGGCAAGATAAAATATTAAATACAAAAGAAATTTTTAGATTTGATGATGAAGCAAATGATTTACTGGAATACAGTTTATCAAAAGATAGAATGGATAAAGAGTTCTTTGAGTTGTATATAAAAGGAGAGGAAAGTATTTTAAAAAAAGATTATGATACAGCAGAAAAATATTTTTTACAAATGGAGAAGTTAAAAAAAGAAGGAATTTTGTATACAGCTGATTTTTATTATCGTTATAAGGATAAAAAAGAAAAAGGAATGGAAAAATATAAAAAAGCATATGAAAATGGTTTAAAGAAAGCTGCTGTTTTTATAGGAATTATTGAGCACAGAAATAGAAATATTGATGAAGCAAAGAAATGGTATAAAATATCATTGGAAATAGGAAATACTGATTCACAAATATATTTAGCACAAATTCTAGAAGAAGGTGATAAAATTGAAGCTATGAATTTGTATTTAAAAGCAGCTGAACTAAAAGATTATAGAGCAATAAATTATTTATTAAAATATTACTACAGAGAGAAAAATTTAAAAGAAATAAAAAAATGGGTAGATGTAGTTAAAAAATCAAATGGATTAAAAAATTATAGTGAAGCTGACAGTGGAAGAATAAAAGAATATGAAAAATTCTTAAAAGAAAAAGAGTAAAATACTTAATTAATTGTGAAATAAAATGATAAATATAGGTGTTTTGATATAAAAATGAAAAATGGAGATTTTATGTTTGATGAATATGATGTAGTAAAAGCAAAAAGAAAATTATCTGATAAAGTTTTAAAGAATTCGATTGGAACAGTTGTGATGATATTTCCTGAATTTCCAAATGATTATATGGTAGAGTTTATGAAAGATGAGAAGACTTTGGATATTTTAGTTATTAAGGGGATTGAAAAAATAATAAAATTTGTAAACACAAATACTCTTGTTTTTTTATAAAAAATGTGGTATTCTTAAGACAAGGAAATCTAATTTTATAATGAATACAATTATGTAACTAATTGTATAAAATGGAAAGGACAAAGAAAATGAAAAAATATGATGCAATAATAATTGGATTTGGAAAAGGTGGAAAAACTTTGGCAGGATTTTTGGCTGGGAAAGGTCAGAATGTGGCTTTGATTGAGAAATCGGACAAGATGTACGGAGGGACTTGTATAAATATTGGGTGTATTCCTACAAAAAAACTTGTTGACAGTACAAAAGTTCTTAAAAATAAAGGATTAAGTGGTATTGAGGAAAAGGAGAGATTTTATACAGAAAGTATAAATAATAAAAATACATTAATTGGTGCGTTACGTGGAAAAAATTATGAAATGCTGGCTACAAAGGAAAATATTGATATTTATGATGGATTTGGAAGCTTTGTTTCAAAAAATGTAGTTAATATTGAAAGCAATGGGGAAAATGTTCAGATTGAAGGGGAAAAAATATTTATAAATACAGGTTCGACTACAATAATTCCTGGTATAAAAGGGCTTAAAGAAAGTAATCATGTTTATACAAGCACTTCAATTATGGAATTAAAGGAACTTCCTAAAAAATTGACTATTTTGGGAGCAGGGTACATTGGGTTGGAATTTGCTTCGATGTATGCTGATTTTGGATCAGAAGTTACAGTGATTGATTTGGCACAAAGACTTATGCCTAGAGAAGATGAAGAAATTGCTGATAGGGCAAAGGCTATATTTGAGGCAAAAGGAGTTAAATTTTTACTGGAATCAAAAATTGAGGAAATTGTTGATAAAAATGGAAAAGGATATGTGCAAATTTCACAAGGGTCAAGCAAGAGTGAAATTGAATCAGACGCAATTCTTGTGGCAATTGGAAGAAAACCCAATACAGAAGGGCTTAATTTGGAAGCGGCAGGAGTAAAAACTGACGAAAAAGATGCGGTTGTAGTTGATGAAACATTGAAAACAACAGCTGATAACATTTGGGCAATGGGAGATGTGAAAGGTGGACTTCAATTTACATATATTTCTCTTGATGACTTTAGAATAATAAGAGATAACCTTTACAATGGAGGAAATAGAACAGTAAACGATAGAAATGTAATTCCATACAGCGTATTCATAAATCCACCTTTATCAAGAGTTGGAATGACTGAAAGTGAAGCAATTGCCAAAGGATATGAAGTAAAAACAGGAAGACTTGAAGCAATGGCAATTCCAAAAGCAAAAATAGAAGGCGTAACAGATGGATTGCTTAAAGCGGTTATAGATGCAAAAACAGATAAAATACTGGGATGTGCTTTATTATGCAATACTTCCCACGAAATGATAAACATTGTTGCAGCGGCTATGAAAGCTGAACAAAAATATACATTCTTGAAAGATATGATATTTACTCATCCGACAATGAGCGAAGCTTTGAATGATTTATTTGGAAGTGTGAAATAAAGAAAAATGAAATATTTTAGTTAAAATTTATGAATTTTTATGAAGTAATTAAAAATACTACAAAGAATGGAGAATAAATGGGCGAGTTTTTAATAATTATGGGATTAGTAGTATTTTATAATCTATTTAAGATTATTTTTAATATTATAAGAGTAATTTT
>NZ_CALHQO010000424.1:0-3320 GCF_938036635.1 uncultured Leptotrichia sp. | reverse complement strand
AAAAAAACAAATTACAGTTGTAAAAATCAGAAAAAAATGCTAAAATACGAAAAATACAATGATTAAAAAATCATAATATGTAAAAATAAAACTGGAGGAGTAGAATGACTGAATTGGAAAAATCAAAGGCGATTATTCAATATATTGCTGATGCCAAGAAGACCACGCCTGTGGAACTTTATACAGATGAAGACATAAAAAATGCTTATTCTTGTAAAGTAATAGGAAAAGAAGGCTTAAAGATAGTTTTTGGAGATTGGGAAGAAATTGAAAAAATTATTAGTGAAAATAATCTTAATAATTATTATCTGAAAAATGATAGAAGAAATTCTGGTGTTCCTATGCTTGATATTAAAAATATTAATGCAAGAATTGAGCCAGGAGTGTTTATTCGTGATAAAGTAACCATTGGAGACAGAGCTGTTATAATGATGGGAGCTGTTATAAATATCGGTGCTGAAATTGGTGAAGGAACAATGATTGATATGAACGTTGTACTTGGTGGACGTGCAAAAGTTGGTAAAAATTGTCACATTGGTGCAGGAGCCGTGCTTGCAGGAGTTATTGAGCCGCCTTCAGCAGATCCAGTAGTTATTGAAGACGATGTAGTTATTGGAGCAAATGCTGTTGTACTGGAAGGTGTAAGAGTAGGAAAAGGTTCGGTTGTTGCAGCTGGAGCGATTGTTACAGAAAACGTGCCAGAAGGAGTTGTTGTAGCTGGAACGCCTGCTAGAATCATAAAAGGTGTAGATGCAAAGACTGCTTCAAAAACAGAATTAGTTGATGCTTTGAGAAATATTTAGTGCTTTTTTATGAAAAGATGAATAAAAAAGCAATTCTTAGAATTATTTACGCAACTTTATAAGTAAAATCAAATTTAAAAATGATAAAATAAATTTGTGAAATAAATGTGTACATTTAAATAAAAGGATAAATTCAAATTATTTTAGGAGGAAAAATGAAAAAAATATTACTAATAGGAGCTATTTTAGTAACAGGGGCAATTTCATTTGCTGATGGAAAATCAGATTATGAAAAAGCAGTAAAACTAGCAGGAGAGAAAAAAGTAGCTGAAGCAGTAAAGGTATTGGAAGGAGTTGCTAAAGGAACAGATGCTGCTTATGCACAAAAAGCTAATCTTGAATTAGGAGCATATTATTTGCAAGAAAATAAAGTGGCTCAAGCAAAACCTTATTTACAAGCTGCTTGGGGAAATGGAAAATCTACAAATGCAGAAGCTGTTGAAGCTGCAAGATTACTTTACTTAGTGGGAATTCAACAAAAAAATAAAGCTGAAGCTGAGAAATACATTCTTTGGACAGATGAAAAATCTGGTGGAAGTAATGCTGACATAGTATCAAGCTTAATTATCTTCTATTTTGATAATAACGAACAATCAAAAGGAACAGCAAGATACAATAAAGCAGTACAATCTTCAAATAAAGATTTTGTAGCTGAAGTAAATTACAACATTGGACAATATTATTTAACAAAAAATAACAATGCACAAGCTAAATCATATTTACAAAAAGCATACACTGGAGCGAAAGATCGTGTAAATGGAGCAGGAATCTTGCTAGCTGAAATTGCTATGAATGAAAAGAATCCAGCACAAGCTGAAAAATATTTATTAGAAATGAATGCAGCTTCACAAGGTAAAAATGGACAAATCTTAGGAATGTTAGGTACTTTCTACCTGCAGCAAAATAATCCTGCAAAAGCTGAGGAATATTTAGCAAAAACTGTAGCTGCAGAACCTAAGAATACAAGTGCAAAAATTTTATTGTTAGGAATTTATGAAGTGCAAAACAATACTGCAAAATTAAATTCAATTTATAGTCAATTAAAATCAGCTAAAGTTACAAACAGACAAATTGGAACTTATTTCGGAGGAGTTGGAGCAGGAGCGTTAGCTGAAAAATATTTACAAAAAGCTATAACTGAAGACAAGGACAACACTGCAAAAGTTGTTTTGGGACAAGTTTACGCAGGACAAGGAAAAAAAGCTGAAGCAGTTAAAATTTTACAAGAAGCTGTAAATAACAAGGTAAGTGGGGCAGCAGAAGTTTTAAAACAAGTTCAAGCGATGAAGAAATAAGTTAAATAAAAAATTGTAAACTATAAAATTATTTGGTATAATTAGGCAAGGCATCTTAATTGTGAATATTAAGATAAATTGCCTATTTTTTTGAAAAAATTTATTAAAAATCAAATTTATAAAAGGAAGTGAGAACAATAAAAATAAATAAAAAATTGTTACTATTAGGACTATTAACAACTAGCTTAACATTAAATGCCGCATACAATACAACAAGAAGTAGTTCAGGCGTAAGTACAAAAATAAAAAATGCTGTAGATTCTCAGAGTGCAAAAAATAATACAGTAAATGAAATTGTAATTCCAAAAGGACTAAAACCAGGCGATACAATTGGTTTAATAGCACCTGCAAACTATACTAACGAAAATAGTTACGCAGAAATAGAATATTTGACAAGCAGAGGATTTAATGTTGTATATGGGCAGTCATTTTCATCAAGATGGTATGGATTTGGAGGAACTGATGATGTAAGAGCAAAAGATATAAATGATATGTTTGCAAATCCTAAGATTAATGCTATTTTTGCTGTACGTGGCGGATATGGCGGAATTAGAATTGTAGATAAATTAAATTATGACGTAATCAAGAAAAATCCTAAAATTATTTCAGGATTTAGCGATAATACAACTTTATTACTCGCAATTAATGAAAAAACTGGGCTTGTGACATTTCACGGACCTATGGCAGATAATTTGAAAAATATTCCGCCAGTTACAGAAAATGCCTTTAATAAAGCTTTTACAAGTAATGAATCATTTAATTTGTTAGGTTTTGATGATACTTATTCAATTATGAAAACTGGACGTGGAAGCGGAAGGATTACTGGTGGAAATCTGTCATTAGTAGTTGCTACACTTGGAACAGACCACGAAATTAATACAGATGGGAAAATATTATTTCTAGAAGAAACAAACGAAGCAAGCTATCGTGTGGACAGAATGTTGAAACAATTAAAACTGGCTGGAAAATTTGATAAATTACGGGGAATCATATTAGGAGATTTTAAGAATCCTAAACAGTCAGATCCAACAGATATGACTATTGACGAAGTTTTTTATGATAACTTTGGGAAATTAAATGTTCCGATTGTAAAAAATTTCAAATCTGGACACGTAAGACCATTTATTACTGTGCCAATTGGGGCAAAAGCCAGTATGGATACTTACAAACGTGAAATTTTAATAGAAAAAGCTACAAAGTAAATAAAAAATACACTATTAAT
>NZ_CALHQO010000423.1:0-3323 GCF_938036635.1 uncultured Leptotrichia sp. | reverse complement strand
AGTCTACGACATTTTTCTGCACTGACAAAAAACTCGCTATGCTCAAACAGTTTTGTCGGCACAGAAAAACGCTCCGACGGATTAGTATTAAAATGAAATTGAGAAATTTAAATAATATCAGAATTTTATAAAAAAATAAAATATAAAGGGAGAATTGATATGAGTATATTTTATGGAAATGATAGATTTAGCAAGATAAGGGTCTTTTCAGGAGCACAATTAAAATATATCGCTTTTTTATCAATGTTGATTGATCATGTGAATAAGGCTTTGATGTATCCTTTGCTAACAGAAAATGGATTTTTAAGATATGTGAGCGATGTATTTGATATTTTGGGAAGAGTTGCATTTCCGATTTTTATGTTTTTTCTTGTGGAAGGCTTTTTTAAAACAGGAAATAGATTCAAATATCTTTTAAATTTGATTATTTTTGGAATTATTTCTGAAATCCCATTTGACTTGTTCCAGTCAGCAGTACTTTTTCAGCCGAATTCAAATAACGTAATGTTTACATTAGCTTTAGCATTAGTTATGATTTGGGTTATTGATGAATTGAAAGTTCCAAAATCATATATAATTCCCCCAGTATTATGGTTTCCTGTTTCAATAATAATTGTTATAACAACTTGCCTGTTGTCGATGATTTGGGGGTTGGACTATGAATATCACGGAATTTTGATTGCATATTTTTTCTATATATTTCGTAATAATCCAATATTATCAATTATAGGAGGATATCTTTCGATTGTTAAGACTCCATGGGCTTTGTTAGGATTTGGATTGACGCTTACTTATAATGGGGAGAGAGGAAAACAGAATAAAATTTTGAATTATTTGTTTTATCCTGTACATTTATTAATTTTGGGGCTGTTGAGGCTATGTTTTAAAATAGGAATTTAGAATGGAGTCTGCGTGAAGGAACGATAATTAGCATGGTTCTGTTTGGACCTTTACTTGGAATATTTATGCCAAGAATTGAAAAACTCTATGGAAAATGGGATTTAGTTGATGGAAAAAGTCAAATTGAGAAGGAAATAGAAGGATTGGAATAAAAAAATAAATTTTATAAAAAATATTGAAGGAGATTAATTATGAAAATAAATCATGTAGCAATTTATGTAAAAGATTTGGAAAAAACAAGGGAATTTTATGAGAAATATTTTGAAGCAAGGGCAAATGAGAAATATCATAATAAAAATACTGGATTACAGACTTATTTCCTAACTTTTCCCGATAGTGAAGCAAGGCTTGAGATAATGTCACGTCCTGAACTTTTGGAAAGAAACGATAAAATAATGAATGAAGGCTTTATTCATCTTGCTTTTAGCGTTGGAAACAAAGAGAAAGTTGATAAATTGACAAAAAGACTTGTAAATGATGGATTTAGATGTTTAAGTGGGCCTAGGACGACTGGAGATGGATATTATGAGAGCGTTGTTGAGGATTGTGAAGGGAATTTGATTGAAATAACAGAATGATAAAATATTTGTTTGCAAATTGAGAAAAAAGATTTGGAGAGTATAATTACTAAAAAGATACATAAAAATGTTCATATATTGAGGAGTGGTAATTATGTTTAAAAAATTAGAAAAAAATGGATTTTATTATGGATTTCCAGTATTACTGATGACTACAAAGGATAAGGAAACAGGCAAAAACAACGTAACTCCATTATCATCTTCATTTGTACTTGGAAAATCAATAGTTGTGGGAATAGGATTTGGAAATAAAGGATTTAAGAATATTGAAGCTGGATCGGATGTAACTTTTAATGTTCCAGATGAAAACTTGTACGAAAGTGTGAAAAAGATTGAAAAATTTACAGGCGATACAGAAATATCAGAAGTAAAGCAGAATCTTGGATATATATACTGTGAAGATAAGTTTAAGATTGCAGGATTTACTGAATTAGCTGGTGAAATAGTAAATTCTGTGAGAATAAAGGAGTGTCCAATTCACATAGAGGCAAAAGTTACAGATGTTCAAAAAAAAGACTGGTTTGCCATAGTAACGTGCGAAATACAGGGGATTTTTGTTGATGAAAAAATAATGAAGGATGATTCTCACATAGATACAAAGAAATGGAAACCGTTAATTTATAAATTTAGGGAATATACTTCAACAGGCGATAGATTGGGATTGAATTTTAATTTTCAGGAAGTTTAGAAAAGAGAATTTTTTAATACTTTAGCAGGCTCTTTAATAGGAATTGTTGAGGGTTACATAGTGTATCATAGAAAAATTCGGAAAATAGTTTAATTAGTAAAAATTGAAAAATTAGGATTATAGGTGTTTTGCTTGTAAAAAATACTAAACTTAGAAGATTTAGAAAAGTAACTTTAAATTCAAGTTTAAAGAAGTTACTGTAAAGTAAAGAAAAAATACTAATAAACAGAAAGAGAGTTTACAAAATATGAAAAATTATAAAGAATTAGAAAAAATATTATTTTCAATGGATGGAAAAAGTTATTTATAAGTCGCTTAAAGGGGAATATAGGTTTGAAAAGTATATTCTTGCGATTGATCACGTGCAGTCAGATCCTTATGCTCCGCCTTCAAAAATGAGAATTATAATGGATAGAAAAATTTGTGGGATTCCTTATGAACTAACAGATACGAAGGATAAGAATATTGCAGTTTCAGATTTTCTTACGAGAAATTTTTATAGGGAAATTCAGAAAAGTGGGAATGACAGTACAGGAACTGGGGGAAGTGGAAGAATTTTTATTGACAAGTGCGGACAGGAAATCTTGGAAAGAACTTCAGTTCTCATAAAGGGAGATAAAGTTGAAGTGAGGTTTGAAATGGGGATGCCTGCGAGAGGTAGACGGATAATGGGAAAAGATGCACAGAAAATTATTTTTCAGCAGTTGCCTGAAATTGTAGAAAAATCCATTATTTATGATAATTTGAATAAAAAAACATTAAATGAGCAGGTAATTCTAATGCTGGATCAGGAATATGCAAGAAAAATGTTGAAGGAAAAAGGGCTTGTTGCGTTTGTGGCTAATGGTTCTGTGCTTCCACGTGAAAGTGGAGTTTCGGATAGACCTATGAAAAATGCAGTTAAGTTTAAAAGTCCAGAAAAATTTGAGATTACATTAAAACTTCCAAGCGGTAAAGAAGTAAGTGGAATGGGAATTCCAAAAGGAATTACGCTAATTGTGGGTGGAGGTTATCATGGAAAATCCACGTTGCTTGCGGCACTTGAAAGAGGGGTTTACAATCACATTGCTCAAGATGGGCGTGAATTTATAATTTCTGAATCGGATGCGGTAAAAATACGTGCGGAAGATGGAAGAAATGTGGAAAAGGTGAATATA
>NZ_CALHQO010000422.1:0-1363 GCF_938036635.1 uncultured Leptotrichia sp. | reverse complement strand
AATATGTTGACTCTCAAATAAAAAAATTCAAAAAAATTGAAAAAAATATAAAAATTGACTTGAAAAAAAATGAAAATTTTGAAAATTATAAAAATATCGGGGATATTTTGGCAGCAAATATGCACCAAATAAAATACGGAATGAAAAAAGTTACAGTTTTTGACTTTTATAACAATCAGGAAATTACAATAAATTTGGATCCGCTCTTATCTCCAAACGATAATCTGAATTTTTATTATAATAAATATAATAAGGGAAAACGAACTATTTCAGCCTTAAATTCTAGATTTTTAGATATTCAAAACGAAATAAAATATTTTGAAGAAATAAAAATGTTTATCGAAAAAGAAAATGATTTTATTGGAATTGAAGAAATTGAAAATGAACTGAATTTAACAAATAATGGAAATAAATCAAAAAATAAAATTAAATTGAACAAACCAAAAAAACGTGAACTATTGTCATTTGACTACAAAGGCTTTCAAATTTTTGTTGGTAGAAACAATAAGGAAAATGAGGAAATTTCCTTTTCCAAAGGACAACCGAATGACATTTGGTTGCACATAAAGGATATTCCTGGAAGCCATGTCCTTATTTTACGAAATAATCAAGAACTTCCAAACGATGTTCTTTTGCATGCTGCAAACCTTGCCTGTGAGTATTCTAAAGCAAAAAAAGGCGACAAAGTTACTGTTGATTACTGTGAAAGAAAATTTGTAAAAAAAATAAAAAATAGTAAACCAGGAAATGTTATTTATACAAACTATCACTCTTTATTAATTGATGTTCAATAACTTTTTTAAATAAACTATATTGTTTGACTGCCCAACAGAAAAAATGTTCTTCAGACTTATTGACAAATACCGAAAACTGTTGTAAAATTAAGGTAGAGATATAATTAAGGAGGATAAATAAATGGCAAGTAAAACAGTTACTATGACAAATCCTACAGGATTACATACAAGACCAGGTGGAGTATTTGTTGCTAAAGCAAAAGAATTTGAAAGTACAGTAGAAGTTGAAAATGAAGGAAAAAAAGTAAACGGAAAATCTTTATTAAAACTATTATCAATTGGGATCAAAAATGGTTCAGAAGTTACAGTTTACGCTGAAGGACCTGATGCTGATCAAGCAGTTGAAGTTTTAGGAGAATTATTAGCAACTATTAGAGACTAATAAATTGTAGTAATTAAGTAAAATAAAAATATTGTTTTTTATAGATTTGTTATAGAAAATATGTTTTATTGAACTAGAAAAAAAGACTTTCTTATTTTTAAGATTGTCTTTTTTATTTTACAAAACATATTCTTCTTGCCGCCCCATTCTAGCCCCAAAATACCGCTAAAAGCATGCTTTTAGCTGC
>NZ_CALHQO010000421.1:0-3591 GCF_938036635.1 uncultured Leptotrichia sp. | reverse complement strand
GAAAAATGTCGTAGACTAGCCATAGGTTATTGCGTAGCAATCTTGCCATAATTTTTAATTATTAGGATGAATTTTTATTGCAAGGTAAGGATTTGCAGCAATGAGCAATCCTACGAAAACAAAAAAGAAAAAACATAATAATTAGTTGAATGATTATGAAATAGTTATTATAAAAATTTATTCCTATTTTCAGAAGGATTTATTATTACATTTTTATTTTTTCTATAATTCGCATTTTATTTAAGTTTCTCAATTTCATTTTAAAAAGTTTGACATAAAAGCAAAGGGGATTCGCTATTTTAAAAATCCCCTTATTTTTTACTAATTTCTTCAATAAATAATTTCAAATGCTAATCCAAATCTTCTCCATTACTTGCAATAACTTTTTTATACCAGTCAAATGATTTTTTCTTGCTTCTCTTCAATGTCCCATTTCCATCGTTATCTCTATCTACATAAATAAATCCGTAACGTTTTTTCATTTCTCCTGTTCCCGCACTCACTAAGTCGATAGGCCCCCAAGTTGTATACCCTAGAAGTTCTACTCCATCCAGTTCAACCGCTTCCTTCATTGCCTTTATATGATTTCTCAAATAGTCAATTCTATAATCATCTTCCACATATCCATCTGCATCTGGAACATCCACAGCTCCAAGCCCGTTTTCCACAACAAACAACGGTTTTTGGTATCTGTCATAAATTTCATTTATTGTAGTTCTAAATCCTAACGGATCTAATCCCCATCCCCAGTCTGTCACTTCAATATATGGATTTCTCATTGTTTTTAGTAAGTTTCCTTCTCCAAGTCTATCAGCTTCAGCAGAGATACAACGAGTTGTATAGTAAGAAAAACTAACAAAATCAACTGGATTTTCTCTCAAAACTTGCTCATCTTCATCTGTAATTCCAATGTTTATATTTTCTCTTTCAAAAAATTTCTTAGCATAATTAGGATAATATCCACGAGCCTGCACATCTATGAAAAAATAATTTTCTCTGTCTTTTTCAAGTGCAGTCCACACATCTTCAGGCTTTGAAGTAAGTGGATAAAATTTCCCAGCCGCAAGCATACATCCAATTTTGTTTTCAGGATCAATTTCATGTCCAATTTTTGTAGCCCAAGCACTTGCCACCAATTCGTTGTGTGCTGCAGTATACAAAACTTGATTTTTATTTTCCCCTTCTTCAAAAACGATTCCTGCTCCCATAAACGGTGCATGTAACAATATATTAATTTCGTTAAATGTAAGCCAATATTTTACAAGTCCTTTATATCTAGTGAAAATTACAGTACACAATCTTTTGTAAAAATCAATAACTTTTCTGTTTCTCCATCCTTCATATTCCTTGATTAAATGAATAGGAAAATCAAAGTGTGTTATTGTAACTAATGGTTCAATACCGTATTTTCTACATTCCTTAAATACATTTTCATAAAATTCAAGCCCTTTTTCATTCGGAGTTTCTTCATCTCCATTTGGGAAAATACGAGTCCATGCTATCGACATTCTATAAGTCTTAAATCCCATTTCTGCAAATAATGCAATATCTTCCTTGTATCTATGATAAAAATCAATCGCTTCTTTAGCAGGATAAAAATGCTCATCGTCAAATTCCAGCATTTTTCTCTCCCCAGTAATTACAGCAAGCCTGTCTTCCCCAACTGGCGACAAATCTACATTGGCAAGCCCTCTTCCATCCACATTATAAGCCCCTTCAAGCTGATTCGCAGCAGTAGCTCCACCCCACAAAAAGTCTTTTCTAAATCCCATTTCTACCTCCTTCTAAAAAACTTTTGTATTTAATAATTTTATTTACATCAAAAATATAACAATAAAACCCCACAAAAACAAGAATATTTCTTATTTTTTTATTTTCCCTTTTCATTTTTCATAATTTTTTTCCTTCTCAAGTTTACTAATAAGTATCCTTTATTTTTTTATTAAACAATATTTTTCTTTGGCGAAATATTAACAATCTGAAAATAAAAAAGGCAAAACCAAAGGTGGAAAACGTTTATTCGAAGCATTTCCCGCCGTTTCAGTTTTGTCTAATCCAAATAGTAATAACCTTAATTTATAATTTTACATATTCTTTACATAAATATTATACCCCAACTTTTGCATTTGTCAATAGCAGTTTATTTTGTTTTTCCATTTGAAAAATTATTCTGCGTAATCAAAGTCTTCTATTATTTTTTCCAGATTTTTCATAGTAAAATTTTTCCTCAAATGTTCCAATTTTCTCTTCAGTTCTTTTTCTTTCTCAAATATTCCAAGTTTGCTCTCATACTCATCCAGTTTTTGAACTCCCTTTTTTATATTGTCAAAAACTGCCTGTCTTGTCACTCCATACTGTTCAGCGATTTCTGAAAGAGAACTGTTCTCTTCTAGATAAAGTTCCAGATACTGCTTTTTCTTTTTTGGAAAAAGTTCGCCATAATAAGAAAATAGCACAGAATATTTCAAAAAATCTTCCAATTTATCCATAATTTATTCAACTCCATTTTTTATAATTTATCCTGCCCAGCCTTGAATCACTAATTCTTTAATTTTCTTACAGCTTTATTTTTCCAGACATACTGTTCCATTTTATTTTTATCAATCTCTTTCTTTACAATTTCTATTTTTTCCAAAATATTTTTATAATTTTCATTTTCAATTCCTAAAATTTTCTTAGAAATTTTTTCATATCTTTCTAGCAGTCCTAAAGTTTTTTTATAGCTTTTATTTTCCAAATAGACGTTTATCAAGTTATTCAAAATATTTAAATATAGATTGCTATTTTCTCCAACTTGATTTTGTAATATTTCTAAAGCTTTTTCCATTGTATTTCCAGCCAATTTCTTTTCATCAAGCTTTATGTAGGATTTTACCATATTGCTTAATATAATTGCTTCCTGAATTTCACCATTCTCTAAACCTTGTAATATTTCCAAACTTTTTTTCTGCCATTTTATTGAATCCTGATACTGTTCACACTCTTCATAAAAAATCCCTAAATTATTACATATCCCTGAAAATACATATCCATTCCTAAAATTATTTTTTTTATAAATTTTTATAGCCTTATGATATTTTTCCTCAACTTTTTCATACTTTTTCATAACTCTATAAACTTCAGCAATATTAGCATTACAAGTTACAAAAGCAAGACTATTTTCTCCATAATTCTTTAAAATAATTTTTTCAGCCTTTGTTAAAAGCCTTATAGATTCTTCAAATTTTTCGACATATTTTAACGCATTTCCTAGTTCTGTCAGAATCTTCGCATTCTCTTCACTTTCCTGTCCAAAAACTCTCTTAAACAATACTCTTAATTCTCTTAAAACATTAATTTCTTTTTCAATTTCGCCATTATTTAAATATTCTTCTCTTTTTGCCAGCAATTCTTTTATTCTAGCCTCTTTTATTTCCTTTTCTCTCCCAGTCATCTACAAGTTTCCTTTTTTTAAAATTTTATTTTCTAATTTCAATGCTATTATTTATTTATAATACCATAAATTCTGTAATAAATCTAATTTTTTTCAAGAATACTATAGTAAAACTAGTTTAAAACAGAACTCAAAAATTATGACTATTTTACTCAAAC
>NZ_CALHQO010000420.1:0-10462 GCF_938036635.1 uncultured Leptotrichia sp. | reverse complement strand
CCATGAAAAAGAGTTTGCTCACCCTAGCCGCGCTGCTTGCTTTAAGTGCTTGTTCATCCAGCAAAAAGGAAGACGTGGCAGAAGCCGCACCGGTGACGGCCGCCGCGCCGGTGGAAACCGTCGCCCCCACGCCGATGGAGCCGCACTGGTCACGTCCCAACACCAGCATCGCCGAGACCGCGCAGCAGGTCAGCCGCTGCGAATATGATGTTGGCATGAATACCGGCATTGCTGACAGCAAGCGCCACGATATGTTTGAGGCGTGTATGCAGAAAGAGGGGTATTCCTGGATTGAGTAATCCGTCGTCCCTGAATGAAAGGCAGCCGCAAGGCTGTCTTTTTTTATGGCAATTTTCCTGAAGACTCATGCGGTGCTGTCTCGCTGTACTGTCTTCAGCGGCGTGCCTTGTGCCCGTCGCCCCAAGTCTTCAGCGCCGCCAGCACGGGCGCAAGTGTTTGCCCGTATGCGCTGAGGCGGTATTCCACGCGCGGCGGCACTTCGGCAAACACTTCGCGCGCCACCAGTCCGTCCGCTTCCAGCTGGCGCAGCTGCTCGGTGAGCACCTTCGGGCTGATGCCGCCGAGCCGTTCCAGCAAATCGCGCGTGCGCCGCGCCCCGCCGCCCAAATGGTAAAGAATCAGGCATTTCCATTTGCCGCCCACCAGCTTCATCGCCAGTTCAATTGCCGAAGGCATGCTCCGTTAAGCTCCTATTTTGTTGGAAAACTTACCAAAAAGTGCGTAGAGAACTTTTTAGTACGTTGTTTTTATTTGATTTTAAAAGCGTTAGTATAACGGTTTTCCACTCAGAAGGAAGCCATGATGCCGCTTAACGACCTGCTGCAAAACCGCCGCTCCACCCGCCGTTTCCGCCCCGATGCCCCCATCGACCGTGCCGAATTAAACGCTCTCATCAGCCAAGCCAACCGCGCCCCCAGCAGCAACAACGCCCAGCCGTGGCGCATTATGGTGCTGACCGACCCCGCCCTGCGCCAACGCTCCAAAGCCATGCGTCAAGAAATGAGCGAGGCGGAAGCAAAATTGTGGCAGCACCTGCGGGCAGGTCGTCTGAACGGCTATAAATTCCGCCGCCAGCAGCCGATGGGAAATTATATTGTTGATTTTATGTGCGTAACGCCCAAGCTGATTGTCGAAGCAGACGGCGGGCAGCACACAGAACAAGCCGCATACGACCACGCGCGGACGGCATATCTGAACAGCCTGGGCTTTACCGTGCTGCGTTTTTGGAATCACGAAATTTTGCAGCAGACAAACGATGTGCTGGCAGAAATCCTGCGCGTGTTGCAGGAATTGGAAAAGCAGTCTGCACGGTAGCAGATGGCTGATTTTGATTAAATTATTAAAAATTATAAGGTGCAGGCTGCCTGAATTGAGCATTTATAAAGGTCGTCTGAAAAGTAAAAAGCAGCCTGCACAACCTGTTTTCCTTGCAGAACCCTTCATCCCAACAGCCGCCCCGTCCTCTCTCCCGTGGGAGAGAGTTAGAGAGAGAGCAACAAGCCGCAAGGCTTGTATTTTGAGTGGTAGGATATTGGGAAAGGTTACCGAAATTCGGGGAATGCCCTCTCCCCAGCCCTCCCCCACGGGGGAGGGAGCAGGTTGCAGCAGGTTTTACGGTTGCAGGCAGTTTGAAAGGCCACTTGAGTTTACGGCCGTTGATGTAGGCCGCCTGAAAAATATAGTGGATTAACTTTAAACCAGTACGGCGTTGCCTCGCCTTGCCGTACTATCTGTACTGTCTGCGGCTTCGTCGCCTTGTCCTGATTTAAATTTAATCCACTATAAAAAGCAGCCTGCACAATTTGTTTTCCTTGCAGAACCCTTAACCTCAACAGCCACCCCGTCCTCTCTCCCCGTGGGAGAGAGCTAGAGAGAGGGCAACAAGCCGCAAGGCTTGTATTTTGAGCGGTTGGGGTATTGGGAAAGGTTGCCGCAATTTGGAGAATGCCCTCTCCCCAGCCCTCTCCCACGGGGGAGGGAGTAGGTTGCAGCAGATTCAAGCGTTACAGGCCGTCTGAAAAAGAATGCCCGAACATCAACAGCAGGAATTTTTCAGGCAGCCTTTATCGTCAGGCAGATGGAACAAACGCCGCGAGCGTTTTTTCAGACGACCTTTGAACCCATCGGTAGGATGTGTGCCGCAAGGCACGCACGCGGTGGGTTGGAGTTACAGGGAAAATGGGGAACGCGTGCGTGCGTACCGCACACACTCTCTCATGCGGGCTACGGCTTGCTTTGGTTGATATACGAGTAAAATTCACATGAATAATTTTTTTAGTAGTGAGAAAAATCAGAAATTTATTTTGGATGTTTTCAAAGTAGTATTTAGGAAAAAAACATTTCCTAGTATGTGTTTAATTTCGGGCGTAACTCTTATTGCAAGTCCGTGGTGGCTGCCCATTGTATATAATTTTTTTAATATACAGGAAAACCCTCTTTCTGCTTTTCAAATTTTGGCAGGACTTTTTTTAACAATATCGGGTATTTTTCTTTTTTATAAAGAAAAATTCACCAATAATATAGAAAATGGTACAGCAAATAATAATACTCATGCAAAGCAACAATATATTTTGAGAAATGAAAATATAAAAAATCAAAATAATTATGATTCTAAAAAAAATAACAACAGAAAAAATAACAGAAAAGAAACTTCTGAGAATGAAGAAAAAGTTATTCAAAATAGTCAGGACGATACAAATATAGATAAAATCAGAGGATTTTTCAAGGAATTTATAGTAAATGCAAAATTAGATATAAAGATTATAAATGTAAAAAAAGAAAATAATGGTAAATATCTAGTTATTCTTGATGGAAAAGATATGAGATTTTTAATTGGTGAAAAAGGAAGTGCCTTAAATAACTTAGAATATTTAATCAGTACAACTAAGAAATTTAAAAATCTGAAAATTTCTATAGATTCTAACAATTATAAAGAAAAACGTGAAAAATCATTAAGAGATTTGGCAAGAAAAAAAGGTAAGGCAGTTTTAGCAACTGGAAATGCCGTAAAGCTGAACCCAATGGCTGCACGTGAACGTAAAATTATTCATGAAGAAATTTCATTTATGGAAGGACTAAAAACTGAGAGTGTTGGCGAAGAGCCAAAAAGATATTTAGTTATTAGAAAATTAGATGAAAAAAATTAAACTATTGTGTTTAAAATTGTAGGTAAAAAAATAAAATTGAAAAATGATTTTAGAAAATAGAGGGATAAAATGTTATTTGATACAATTGCGGCAATTTCCACTCCAAAAGGTGAAGGCGGGATTGCTATAATAAGAATATCCGGCGATAAATCATTTGAAATACTGGACAAAATATTTATTAAAAAAAACCCAAATGCTGATTTGGGTTTTTATAAATTAAATTATGGATTTATCAAGGATGGAGAAAAAATAGTAGATGAAGTAATGGCTGTAAGGCTAAAAGCCCCAAAAAGCTATACTTGTGAAGATATTGTGGAAATAAATTGCCACGGTGGAACGCTTGTTTCGGAAAAAGTGCTGGAACTTGTGCTAAGAAATGGGGCAAGACATGCTGAAAGCGGAGAATTTACAAAGCGAGCATTTATGAATGGACGTATAGACTTGTCACAGGCTGAGGCGGTTATGGACATTATCCAGGGAAAAACTGAAAAGAGCGTATCACTGTCGCTTGATCAGTTAAGAGGGGACTTGCGTGATAAAGTTAATGAATTTAAGAAGGCTTTGCTAGATATTACAGCACATGTGAATGTAGTGCTGGATTATCCTGAAGAAGGGATTGACGATCCGTTGCCAGTAGAACTTAGAGATAATCTTGAAAGAGTGTATGAAGAAGCAAATCGGTTAATTGACTCGTATGACACGGGAAAAAAAATAAAAGAGGGAATAAAGACAGTTATTGTGGGAAAACCAAATGTTGGGAAATCAACATTGCTAAATGCCCTGCTTCATGAGGAGCGTGCCATTGTAACGCATATTGCTGGGACTACGAGAGATGTTATTGAGGAAATAATCAACATAAAAGGAATTCCCTTAGTTCTAGTGGATACAGCAGGAATTAGAAAAACTGATGACATTGTGGAAAATATTGGTGTAGAAAAGTCTAAGCAGTTTATTGAAAAGGCTGATCTGGTACTTCTTGTACTGGACGCTTCAAAGGAGCTCGAAAATGAGGATATAGAAGTTATAAATCAGATAAAAGAAAATAAAAAGAAAGTTATAGTATTATTGAATAAGATTGATTTAAATAAAAAAATTAATCTTGAAGGGTATAACTTGGAAAATATTGTTGAAATTTCGGCAAAGGACAATATTGGAATTGAAGATATGCAAGAAAAAATCTATTCATATATTGTAGAAGAAGATGTGGAAAACTCATCAGAAAAACTAATAATTACAAATATTCGGCATAAAACTGCACTTGAGAAAACAAAAGACGCAATAAGAAATATTTTTGAAACAATAGATATGGGACTTCCTATGGACTTAATTTCTGTAGATTTAAAAGAAGCTCTGGATTCACTTTCAGAGATTACCGGAGAAATATCGTCCGAAGATATTTTAGATCATGTATTTGGGAATTTTTGTGTTGGAAAATAGATTTTATTATATTTTATAAAAAATATGAAAAGTTTTGGATAAAATGGAGGAAATAAATAATGGATAATAATTATGGAGCAGAGGCGATTACGGTTCTGGAAGGGCTGGAAGCAGTTAGAAAGCGTCCAGGAATGTATATCGGATCAACTTCAGCACGTGGGCTTCACCATCTAGTATGGGAAATTGTAGATAACAGTGTGGACGAAGCGCTTGCTGGAATTTGTGATAAAATTACTGTAAAGATACTTGAAGGAAATATTATTGAGGTATCTGACAATGGACGTGGAATCCCTGTGGGAATGCACAAAACTGGAAAATCAACTTTAGAAGTTGTACTTACTGTGCTTCATGCTGGAGGGAAATTTGATAATGATAATTATAAAGTGTCAGGTGGACTTCACGGAGTTGGGGTATCTGTCGTAAATGCTTTGTCAGAATGGCTTGAGGCAACTGTAACACGTGATGGAAAGATTTTTAGACAGACATATCAGCGTGGTGTGCCAACTTCGCCTGTGGAAGAAATTGGCGTGGCAGATGCTGATGCACACGGAACTGTAATTAGATTTAAGGCTGATGATGAGATATTCGAAACAACAGTTTACGATTATTCTGTGCTGGAATCACGTTTAAAAGAATTGGCATATTTGAATAAAGGCTTGAAAATTGAGCTGGCTGATGAGAGAAATGCTGAAAATATAAAAGCTGAAGAATTTTTATTCGAAGGTGGAATAAAGGACTTTTTAAATGAAATTATTGATGAGGAAAAAATCGTTGATGATGTGATTTATATGGCTGATACAATGCAAATTGAGGAAGCTAAGGAAGTAGAAACTGTGGATGAGGATGGAAACACAGTGAAAAAACAGCGTAGTGCAAAATTCGTGGAAGTGGAAATTGCGATGAACTACACGACTTCACAAAGAGAAACAGTTTATTCATTTGTAAATAATATAAATACTCACGAAGGTGGAACTCACGTTAGCGGATTTAGAACTGCTCTTACGAGAACAATTAATGATATTGCAAAACAGATGAACTTAATCAAGGATAAAAATGGGACATTTCAAGGAACAGATGTAAGAGAAGGACTTGTCTGTGTAATAAGTGTAAAAATACCCGAGCCTCAATTTGAAGGACAGACAAAAACAAAACTTGGAAACAGTGAAGTTACAGGAATTGTATCAAACATTGTTGGCAGCAACTTGAAATTTTATCTAGAAGATCATCCAAAGGCAGCTGAAAAAATTATTGAAAAAATGGCAATGTCAAAAAGGGCAAGAGAAGCAGCGAAAAAAGCAAGAGAGCTTGTGCTTAGAAAAAATACATTGGAAGTAGGATCACTGCCTGGTAAATTGGCAGACTGCTCTTCAAAAGATCCGGCTGAATCAGAAATTTTCATAGTCGAAGGAAACTCGGCAGGAGGTTCTGCAAAACAAGGAAGAGACAGAAGATTTCAGGCAATATTGCCACTTCGTGGAAAAATCTTAAACGTAGAAAAATCAGGAGTGCACAAGGCTCTTGAAAATGCTGAAATTAGAGCAATGATTACAGCTTTTGGAGCTGGATTTGGTGAAGAAATGGACTTAAAAAAACTAAGATACCATAAAATTGTAATTATGACAGATGCCGATGTTGATGGAGCTCACATTAGAACATTAATGCTGACTTTCTTCTACAGACATCTAAGAGAATTAATAAATGAAGGTTACATCTATATCGCACAGCCGCCTTTATATAAAATTCAGGCCGGAAAAGCAATCAGATACGCCTATTCAGACGATCAGATGAAACAAGTGACAAGAGTACTTGAAGGAGAAGGAAGAAAATACACAATCCAGCGTTACAAAGGGCTAGGAGAAATGAACCCAGAACAGCTTTGGGAAACAACCCTTGATCCAGAAGTAAGAACATTGTTAAAAGTATCAATGGAAGACGCTTCCTATGCCGATAAGATGTTTAATATTCTGATGGGAGATAAAGTTGAGCCGAGAAGGAAATTTATTGAGGATAATGCAAACTACGTAAGGAATTTGGATATATAATTCATTTTTTCTTATTTTATTTATATTAATTTTTTTAATGCAGAGGTATCAGACGCCATATCTCTGCACACCTGCTTGACGCAAAACTTTCTTCTAACGGAATTTTGTTTGATTTTGATTTAGTTAAATCAACTGTTGTAACTAGGTTAAAATTGTCGTGATTTTTTGGAAATAAAAATTTCTGTTTGAGCAAAGCGAGTTTAATTTTTATTTCCAAAAAATGCTTAGACGAGCCAGGGATGCAAGGGAAATGGCGATTGATTTCCCTTGCTTAAAAAAAGAAGAAGATATAGAAATTATAGGAATAGCATTTGTTAGCAAAAATTTATTTTATAAAAGATGTTTAATAGATAATAGATAAATATACAAGTTAGGTTGTGGAATTTTGAGAAGGTGAATTGTAAAGTAAAAGAGAAGAAAAGAGGTGCAGGATGTCAGACGATTTTAGAGATGACGATGAAAGAGAAGAAGAGATAACAGAAATAGATGAGAATGATGATAGGGAAATCATTGTGGAGGGGTTGCCTAAGGCTACAGATTTATCAAATGAATCTAATGTTTATATTGAGGATGAGATAAAGGCGGCTTATTTGGATTATTCGATGAGTGTAATTGTTAGCCGTGCGTTACCTGATGTGCGTGATGGATTAAAGCCTGTGCATAGAAGAATTTTGTTTTCCATGAGTGAAATGGGAATGAGCCATAAAACTCCATTTAAAAAATCGGCAAGAATTGTCGGGGATGTATTGGGGAAATACCATCCGCATGGGGATTCATCAGTTTATGGTGCAATGGTTAGAATGGCACAGGACTTTAATATGAGATACGAACTTATCGACGGACATGGGAACTTTGGTTCGATTGATGGGGATGAAGCGGCGGCAATGCGGTATACAGAAGCTAGAATGGCTAAAATTACTGAAGAGCTGCTTGCGGATATTAACAAGGATACAATAGACTATCGTAAAAACTTTGATGAAAGTTTGGATGAGCCAGTTGTATTGCCTGCTAAACTTCCAAATTTACTACTAAATGGAGCAAACGGTATTGCTGTCGGAATGGCTACAAATATTCCACCACATAATCTAGGAGAGGTCGTTGATGGAATTGTCGCATTGATTGATAATCCTGAAATTTCAATTGATGAACTGATTACGTATATAAAAGGTCCGGATTTTCCAACTGGAGGTATAATTAATGGAAAACAGGGAATTTATGATGCGTATAGAACTGGACGTGGAAAACTGCGGGTTGCAGGACGTGTGGAAGTTGAAACTTCAAAAACTGGAAAAGATTCGATTATTGTTACAGAATTACCGTATCAGGTAAATAAAGCCAGACTTATTGAAAAAATTGCAGATTTGGTAAGACAGAAGAAAATTACTGGAATATCTGATTTGCGGGATGAAACTGACAGAGATGGTATCAGAATTGTAATTGAGCTGAAAAAAGGTGAGGAAAGTGAATTAATTCTGAACAGCCTTTATAAATTTACTGATTTACAAAATACATTTGGTGTAATTATGCTTGCACTTGTGGATAATGCACCAAGAGTGTTGAATTTAAAGCAGGTTCTTCAGAAATATCTGGAACATAGGTTTGAAGTAATTACAAGAAGAACTGAATTTGAGTTGAAAAAGGCCAAAAATAGAGCTCATATCTTGGAAGGATTCAAAATTGCACTTGATAACATTGAGGAAGTAATTAGAATTATACGTGCTTCAAAAGATGAAAATGTTGCACGGACTGAATTAATTGCAAAATTTGGATTTTCAGAAATTCAGGCAAAAGCAATTCTGGATATGAGATTGCAAAGGCTTACTGGACTTGAAAGGGATAAAATTAATCAGGAATATAATGAACTTATGCTATTAATTGAAGAATTAACTGGAATTTTATCTGACGATTCAAAAATATATGGTATAATTAAAGAGGAGGCACTTAAATTAAAAGAAGATTTTGGTGATGAACGTAGAACTGAAATCAGAAATGCAAGAGCCGAAATCAGCATAGAAGACTTAATTAAGGACGAAGAAGTTGTTGTAACACTTACAGAAAAAGGTTATGTAAAACGTGTGGCAATTGACACTTACCGTTCACAAAAACGTGGTGGAATCGGAGTAAATGCTACAAATACAATAGAAGACGATGTTGTAAAAGATATGTACATAGCAAAAACTCTTGATACATTGCTTATTTTCACAACAAAAGGAAAAGTATTCAGCATAAAAGTTTATGAAATTCCTGAAACTGGAAAACAAGCACGTGGAAAACTGATTGGAAACATTATAAATCTGGATGATGATGAAAAAGTCAGCACAATAATAAAAGTTCGTGAATTTGAAAAGGATAAGAATTTATTCTTTGTAACACGAAATGGAGTCGTTAAAAAATCTGAATTGACATTGTTTAGTAATATTATGAAAGCTGGAAAACGAGCGATTAGATTAAATGATGAAGATGAAGTGATGTATATCGGACTTACAAGCGGAACTGGCGAAGATGAAATCTTTGTTGCTACGAGAAATGGTATTGCCATAAGATTCTCTGAAAAAGATGTAAGAAGTATGGGAACTGGGGCAACTGGAGTAAAAGGTATTACTCTTCGAGACAAGGACAAAATTGTAGGTGCTGCAATCATTAATTCAGAAATGAATAATGATGAAATGAGAATTCTTACAATTACTGAAGAAGGATATGGAAAACGTACAAAACTTTCTGAATATAGATTCCAGTCAAGAGGTGGAAAAGGAATTATCAATGCAAAACTGAATGAAAAAACTGGAAAAATTGTAGATGTGAAAATTGTCAAGGAAAATGATGAAATTATGCTTATTACTTCAGAAGGTACACTAATTAGAACAAGCGTAAATAATATATCTGTAATAGGACGTTCAGCTTCAGGTGTGCGAATAATGAAAGTTAGAAATAATGAAAAAATAGCTTCTGTAGTAAAAATTACAGAAGAGCCTGATTTAACCGAAGAAGAAAAATAAGATAAATATAAATTCTCATATATAAGGAAGTGGTTAAAATGTTACAAAAAAAAGCATTATTTTTAGTTACAGCGGAAAGCGAAATATATCCATTGGTTAGTTTTGCAAAAGTATTTAAGCAAAAATATAACGTTGATGTTGATGTTATCTATATCAAAGATATATTAAAGTATGAGGTATTTCCTGTAAGTATCGAAGGAATGGGACTAAATATTGGAGCAAACTATGCCTTTAAGGAATACAGGGAACTAGAAGAAAAAACAGTAAAAAAATTAAAGGATAAAATAACATCTGATATTTCAAATTTTTACTCAAAAGATGGTGAAACAGCAGAAATTGTTTTAGAAGAACTAAAAAAATACGACTTGCTTGTACTTGTAAAAAATGAAAAAGTAACTCCAGTATTAAAGGAAATATTAAGAAGTATTTTTAAACCATTAATTATATTGCCAAACATAGAAGACTTTAGATTGGACAACTTGATGTTACTTGATGATGGCGCTTATAATGCGAACAAGACATTATTTACTTTCTTCCATATGTTTGGTGAGCAAAAAATAGATGTATTGCGTGTAAATGTTGAAGAAGAGGATGAAAGCAGCCTAACAGAAAGATTTGGCGACAACTATAATCTTATTCATAAAAAAGGTGACACTTTCAAGACAATTATGAACGAAGCTCAAAATTATGACTTGGTCTTAATGGGAGATTTGCGATATACAATAATGGTAGAAAGAATTACTGGAAAACTCGGAGTTAGAATACTTGAGAATCTCCAAAAACCGATTTTTATTGTTTAAAAAGTCAAATAATAAAAAGT
>NZ_CALHQO010000419.1:0-4743 GCF_938036635.1 uncultured Leptotrichia sp. | reverse complement strand
TTTTAATTTACTCACATAATTATAGATGTTAAACCGAGGTCTGTAAATAATATTTGCAAAAGTTAAAATTATTAGTATAATAATAAAGTAGTATAATCAAATATATTTGATAGATACTAAAATTATAATGATTAGGAAAGGGAAATTAAATGATTTGGATAATTGGTGGAACGAAAGATTCAAGAAGTATTTTAGATGAAGTTTTGAAAGTTCGGGAAGATGAGATTATTGTGAGTACAGCTACTGAGTATGGTGGAAAATTACTTGAAGATGTGGCTAAGAATGAAAAAGTGCATGTACTTTCAGAAAGATTGAATGTACTGCAGATTGAAAGCATGATTTTAGAGAAGAAGATTGACTTAATTATTGATGCTAGCCATCCATATGCACAAAATATTAGTAATACTGTTATTTCAATGGTAAGTTATTTGAATGAAAGAGCCGAAAAAGGAAAAGAGATAAAATATGTAAGATTTGAAAGAAAAATGGTTGATTATGGAAGTGAAAATGTGTTTAAATTCCAAAATTTACAGGAAATAATTATGTTTTTAAATAAAGTTGAAAATAAAAATGTATTGAGTACATTGGGATCTAACACTTTGGCGGAAATAAAAGAAATAAGAGAGAAAAATAATTTGTTTGTTAGAATTCTGCCAACAACAACTTCAATACAAAGTGCTGAAGAGCTTGGATATTTACCTAAAAATATAATTGCAATGCAGGGGCCGTTTTCTAAAAATATGAATATTGCGATGTTAAAAGATTTTAAGATTGATTATCTTATAACAAAAGAAAGCGGTGAAACTGGGGGAGAACTTCAAAAAGTTGAAGCGTGTCAGGAATGTGGAGTAAAAATTTTAGCAATAAAACGTCCAGTATTGAATTATGGAATATTTTTCCATACAATTGAGGAATTAATAGAATATATTGTAAAACTTGTTTAAAGTTTTAGTGAAGAATAGTAGAAATAAATTATACAACTAGGATATAAATTACATTTTAATCATTTTAAAATATTAGATTTTATTCTTTTTTGAAAAATTTTCTATGAATTTATTATTTTATCGAGTTTAGTATAATAGTTTTTTTTAAGAAGTAAGAATAGCTTTAATAAAAAATAATAAAGCTTTCTTGCTTATTTAGATTTATTGTTTTTTTCTTTCTAGTGTAGTATAATAATGTCAATAGATATTGATTTATAGTTATGCTTAAAAATTAGAGTAAAAATATGTAAAAAGTAAAGGATTGGCTGTAGAACAGGCTAATCTTTTATTCTTGATTTAAGCTGGAATTACTATATTTGAAAATTGTTATAAATTAGGGGAAGTGGTATTATGAATATAGAAGTAATTAAGAAGAATGTAAGAAAATATTTGGATGAAAAAAGATACAATCATGTGGAAAGAGTTGCTAAATGTGCTGTAGAACTTGCAAAAATTTATAATGTAGATGTGGAAAAAGTTGCAGCTTCAGCTTGGCTTCATGATGTGGCAAAATTTTTTGACTTGTCAGTTATGATTGACTTGACTAAGGGTAAATATCCTGAAGTAGAGGACAAGATGTCGAAGTCTACAGCCGTGCTTCATGGATTTGCAGGAGCTGAATTTGTACGGCAAAACTATGAATTGTTTGGAATTGATGATGAAGAAATTTTGGATGGAATAAAATATCATACAATTGGGAAAGAAAATATGAGTACTCTTGCTAAGATTGTCTATCTTTCAGATGCGATTGAAGAAGGGAGAAGCTGGGAAGGTGTAGAAACAGCTAGAGAACTTGCAAAAACTGATTTAGATAAGGCAATAAAATTTGAAATTGAGGAAAAATTAAAATATTTGTTTGCGAAGGATTCTATCATTCATCCAAATGTTATAAAATTTAGAAATTCGATAATAGCTAATAAAATTTAGAATAAAAAAATAGAGGTAAAATATGGGAAATAAACAAAAGAAAGAAAAACATAAAAATATTGAAAATAACGATAAAAATTTTCATAAGGGAAAAAAATTTAGTGGAAAAAATTACAATATTAAAAAAGAAAATGAAAAAACTCGGAAAATGGAACTTAAGGAAGAGCGTGAATTAAAATATTTGCGACAAGTGCTAGCAGAATATGAGTTTACTTTTCAGGAAATATTACAGCTGCTGGAATGGAGCCAGAAAAAACGGAAAATGTATAAGCAGCTTTTAAATGCATGGGAAGAAAGCGGAGATATTTATTTGAAAAGGAATGGAAGATATACCTTGCCTGAGAAGGAAGGGTTTGTGAAAGGGGAAATTTCTATTTCTAATGGAAATTTCGGATTTCTTGATATTAATGGAGAGGCTAGCGTCTTTATTCCTGGAGCTTATTTGAATACGGCTATGAATGGAGATACTGTTCTGGTACGTATTTTGAAGGAAAGTTCAGATGGAAAGAAACGTGAAGGGGAAGTTTACAAAGTTGTAAGAAGAAATCGAGATGTTATAGTTGGAGTTTTTGAGCATAATTTAAGTTTTGGCTTTGTGCGTCCAAGAAATTCTCCAAAGGATATTTATATTCCAAAAAAATTGATAAAAGGTGCAAAAACTGGAGATTTAGTGGCTGTAAAGGTGGACTTCTGGGGAGATGAGGAAAGAAAGCCTGAAGGAGAGATTATAAGTGTTCTGGGAAGTCCCAAGGATACAGAGGCACTAATTTCGTCATTGCTTTTGAATGAAGGAATTGAGGAGAAATTTCCAAATGAAGTCTTGCAGGAACTGGACAAAATTGATGAGGATTTTTCGGAAGAACTAAAAAATCGAAAAGATTTGAGACATCTTGACATTATTACAATCGACGGTTCTGATGCGAAAGATTTGGATGATGCGGTTTATGTGGAAAAAACAGAAGATGGGTATAAACTTTTTGTAAGTATTGCCGATGTTTCTTACTATGTACGGGAAAATACCGAGCTTGATACAGAAGCACTAAAACGTGGAAACTCAATTTATCTTGTAGACAGGGTAATTCCTATGTTGCCAAGAAAATTATCAAATAATCTGTGTTCACTTAATCCGAATGAGGATAAGCTAACTTTTACTGTAGAAATGGATTTGGATAAAAAAGGTAAAGTTGTAAGAAATGATTTTTACAAATCGGTTATAAAATCCAAATACAGAATGACTTATGAAAATGTAAATAAAATTTTGGAAAAAAATGAAGAATCTGAAGAATACAAAGGTCTTTATGATAAATATATAAAAATTGATGAAATGCTAAAAAATATGCTGGAATTATCTAAAATCATCAGAAACAACAAAAAGAGACGTGGGAGCATTGATTTTGAATTACCTGAGATAAAGGTAGTCTTAGATGAAAATAAGGCCGTAAAGGACATTGTATTGCGTTCTAGAGGGGAAGCTGAAAGAATTATAGAAGACTTTATGGTTATTGCAAATGAAACTGTGGCGGAAAAACTTTTCTGGGAAGAAATTCCAGCAATTTACAGAGTTCACGAAGATCCTGACAAGGCGAAAGTTCAAGCGTTAAATGAAACTTTGATAAAATTTGGATATTCCCTAAAAGGATTGGAAGAAATACATCCTGGCAAATTTCAGAACATAATAGAAAGAACGACAGGACTGCCAGAAGGGTATTTGATTCACAAACTGATTTTACGGGCAATGCAGCGTGCAAGATATGCCAACAAAAATCTTGGACATTTTGGTCTTGCTTCTAAATATTATCTGCACTTTACATCACCGATACGTCGATATTCTGACTTAATTGTTCACAGAATGCTTGGACGTTCGATTGAAAAATTTATGAATGAAAAGGAAAAAGCTAAATATGGAGCTAATTTTGAAGCAATTGCCTCAAGTATTTCGAAAACTGAAAGAATAGCGGATAAACTGGAAGAAGACAGTGTAAAAATAAAATTAATTGAGTATATGCAAGATAAAATAGGACAAGTTTATATTGCTAGACTTAGCGGGATGAATAAAAATAAGATATTTATGGAACTAGAAAATCACATAGAAGTGGTTTACAATGTTACAACAGCACGTGATAATTTTATTTATGATGAAGAAAACTTTAAAATCATAGATAAAAGAAATAATGAGTCCTATACTATGGGAAGCACAATGAAAGTAAGTGTTGTAAGTGCAAGTTATACAAAAATGGAAATTGAGGTCATACCTTATGTGGAAGAAAGAGCAAAAATCGAGGAGACTGAAGAGTAATAAAGAATATTGGAAGGAGGGAAAATGCCAGTATTAGCTAGAAATAAAAAGGCTTTTCACGATTATTTCATAGAAGATAAGCTGGAAGCAGGTATTGAACTTGTAGGAACGGAAGTAAAATCTGTGAAAGCTGGAAAAGTCAGCATAAAGGAAAGTTTTATAAGAATTATACGGGATGAAGTTTTTGTAATGAACATGCATATTACACCTTATGAATTTGGAAATATTAATAATGTGGCAGAATCCCGTGTGAGAAAATTGCTTTTGAATAGACGTGAAATAAAAAAATGGAGTGAAAAAATTAAAGAGCAGGGTTATACCATTGTTCCAATTTCAGTTTATACAAAGCAAAGGCTTGTAAAAATGGAAATAGGGCTGGCAAAAGGTAAAAAGATGCATGATAAGAGGGAATCGCTGAAAAGGAAGGATATTGACAGGGATATGAATAAAATTCAAAAGAATTTTGGAAGATAGATTGAGAATGGTAAAAGTTAGAAAATATGAATTTGTGATAATAAAAAATGTACCTTATTTAAA
>NZ_CALHQO010000418.1:0-2471 GCF_938036635.1 uncultured Leptotrichia sp. | reverse complement strand
GTAAAAAAATATTTTTATAAATAAATTTGCTTGCAAATATTACTATATATAAGATATAATATACATATATAAAATTTTAGCGAAAGGAAGCGAGTATGAAAAATATTTTAAAGTTTTTAATTAAAAGAATCGCAATGGGGCTTGTAACGTTGTGGCTAGTTATTACTATTACATTTTTTCTGATACATATGTTACCTGGTGATCCGTTTCAAAGTGAAAAAGCGATTCCACCTAAAGTAAAGGAAAATCTAATGGCAAAATACCATTTGGATCGTCCACTCGGGGAACAATATGTTGAATATCTAAAAAACATAGCAAAAGGAGATTTGGGAGCATCCATGAAAGTTCGTGGAAGAACTGTTAATGATGTTATTAACAAAAGTTTTCTGACATCTGCAGATTTAGGAGCCAGATCTATTATCTTTGCACTAGCTCTTGGAATTCCGCTTGGAATTATTGCAGCTCTTAAAAGAGGAAAATTTCAAGATAGGCTTTCAATGATTGTTGCAATAATTGGAATATCTGTTCCAAGTTTTGTATTGGCGGGACTTATGCAGAAGTATTTTGTTGATGTGCATAACGGTATTTTGATTGATAAGTATAACCTACCTCTTGTAAGAATTTTGTTATCTGGATGGGACAGACCTGAGAAAAAAATATTGCCAGTTATTGCACTTGGACTTTACACAGTGGCATTAATTGCACGTTTATTAAGAGATAAAATGATAGAAGTAATGGGGCAGGACTATATAAGGCTGGCTATTGCAAAAGGAGTAAAACCAAAAAATATCGTATTTAGACACGCTTTAAGAAATGCAATTTTACCAATTATTACAATAATGGGTCCAACAATTGCGGCAGTTCTTACAGGATCGTTTGTAATTGAAAAGATGTTTTCAATTCCTGGATTAGGAAAATATTTCGTTGACAGTATCAATGACAGGGATTATACAATGGTACTTGGAGTTACGGTATTTTATGCAATATTCCTAATTGTTATGATGATACTTGTAGATATTGTATATGTTTTAGTTGATCCTAAAATTAAACTTGGAAAAGGAGATGAGGTATAGTGGCAGAAAACATAAAAAAAATCATAACTGAAAATGATTATATCCCAACACCTGAAGACTTTCAAATTGTAGGTCCTGACACTAATCAAAGCGAAGTAATCTACAAACCAAGTTTAACATTCTGGCAGGATGGATGGAGAAGATTCAAGAAAAATAAATTAGCTTTGTCATTTTTGGGAATAACTCTTGTTTTCTTGTTTTTAGCAATATTTGGACAAAGTTTGACAAAATATTCTTATAGGGCTCAAGATTTATCAGCTAAATTTTTAAGTCCAGCGAAAGGGATTGCAAAAGGACATTATTTAGGAACTGATAATTTAGGACGTGATTTATTTGCAAGACTTTCACAAGGGATAAGAATTTCAATGGAATTATCTTTGATAACAGCTGCAATCTGTGTTGTTTTCGGAACAATTTATGGAGCTGTATCAGCATATTTTGGTGGGATTATTGACACGATAATGACTAGAATTGTAGAAATATTATTAATTATTCCATCAATGATTTATATAATTTTGTTAATGGTTGTAATGGGAAACAGTGTAAAAACAATAATTATCGCAATGTCACTGACAAGATGGTTAAATTATTCACTGTTAGTACGTGGAGAAGTCCTAAAAATAAAGGAAAATGAGTTTGTATTAGCTTCAAAATCACTTGGTGGAAACTTTTTATGGATAACTCTAAAACATTTAATTCCAAATACATTAAGTGTAATAATAATAAGACTTACAACAGATATACCAAACATTATCTTTACTGAAGCATTTTTAAGTTTCATTGGGCTTGGAGTACCAATTCCACAGGCTTCACTTGGAAACTTGGTATTTGATGGTTTCGTAAATATGACTTCATATCCATATTTATTCATTATTCCATCAGTTGTAATTTCATTAATTACATTGGCATTTAATATAGTTGGAGATGCTTTAAATGATGCGTTAAATCCAAAATTAAGAGATTAAAAATTTAAAAATTTTATAAAAATGTCGTGATTTTTTGGAAATAAAATTGACTGTTTGAGCGAAGTTTTACGTAGCGAGTTTCAATTTTGTTTTCAAAAAATGCTTAGACAAGCGGGGATTGTAAAGGGGATGGCGATTGATCCCCTTTACGTTATAAAAAAGAAAAAATATATAAAGGAGAGAACATATGTACCAAGGAAAAAACTTTTCTGAAAGAGCAAGTATTTTTATTAAATTACTATTGCCTGTTTTAGTGTATCAAGTAATTTCTTATTCATCAATACGGATGGCTTCATGAGGAGGCATCCGTCTCCATGACCCTGTGCGCCCGAAACGTCAGGACAATGGGGGTACGAAAGGATGAGTGCGCTTATGACTATCGGTTTCCCGCAGAATTTCATTTGGGGCACGGCAACAGCCGCATATCAGGTAG
>NZ_CALHQO010000417.1:0-1173 GCF_938036635.1 uncultured Leptotrichia sp. | reverse complement strand
TAATAACAATTAATATTATCCTAAAAATGCCAATTAAACATAATACAATAACTAAATTTTTATTACCCAAAATATTCTAAATTCATAATATCATTAGATTTACAAACAAAACTACTTTGTAAAATAAGTAAATACAACATTTCAGTGGTAACCTATTTTTTATACTTTTTCATACATTCCATATTTTTCTCTTTCCGCTCCTTATCAAAAAACCATCCCCACTTATTAAAATACTTTATAGCCGATTTTACATGCATCATCATCATTTTCCATGACTTATAAGATGCCTTCCCATGCTCATGAATTATTTTTGCTTCAGGATAAAAAACAGTCCTATACTTCTTACCAATCTGTTTACATAAGTCATAATCCTCCATATACATAAAATATCTTTTGTCAAATCCATGAATTTCCTTTAACACATCTGTACGAACAAAAATAAAGCATCCTGATAAAATTGGAACATCTATTATTTCTTCATAATCATACCATTTCATTTCATAATCATAATCCAATTTATCAACAATCACCTTAATTGGTAAAAATCTTCTAAATATTAAATTCATAGGCGATGGAAACAATCTGCAAGATTTTGTCACTTCTCCATCAACCCCATATATTTTGGGCCCAATCTGTCCAATATCTTTATTCTCTCTCATGTATTCTACAATTTTCTCAATAGTATTTTCTTCAAAAAAAACATCAGCATTCACCATCAGATGGAATTCCGACTTTACTTCTCCCAAAATCAATTTCTTAATTACAACATTATGCCCTGCTCCAAATCCATCATTTGAATTATTAAAAATATACTCAATTCTATCATCTGAGAATCCCTTTATAACTTCTCTCAATTCATCTTTTTCAGAATTATCAGAAATCCATAACTTAAATCTAATTCCTATATTTTGAAAACACCCAATAATCTTCCTTAATTCATCATGCTTCGTATTATATGTAACAATACAAGCTGTAAAATCATACATAATCCAACCTCTATACATATTTTTTATTTATAAAATTATACCATTTTCCATATAATCAAACAACTAAATTTTTACATCGTAAATTTCAATGTTAATTGCGACATTTTACTAAATTTTCTTATGTCAAAAATTCAAATTCCAGCTATTTTTCCATTCCTTCCATTCTTTCGGAGTTACTGTTGCCAAA
>NZ_CALHQO010000416.1:0-1722 GCF_938036635.1 uncultured Leptotrichia sp. | reverse complement strand
GAGTTTAATTTTTATTTTAAGGCATTTACAATAGTATCGGCATTTGCTTTAACTGTTTTAATATAAGTTTCAGAGTTGTGTGCTTTGTCTCCTAATGAATCTGAGTACAGTTCTCCTCCTATTTTAACTTCTTTTCCTTTAGCTTTTACAGCTTCCTGTAGAGCTTCGATACTTTTTTTCGGAACAGAAGATTCTACAAATATTGCTTTTATATTTCTTTGAACAATGAAGTTGGCTAAGTCGCTTATATTTTTTGTACCAGTTTCAGAATCTGTAGAAACACCTTGTATTGCTTTTACTTCTAGTCCAAATTGTTCTCCAAAGTAGTTAAATGCATCGTGAGCTGTTACAAGGACTCTGCTTTTTTCAGGAATTTCCTTAATTCTTGTTTTTACATAAGTTGTAAGTTCATTTAGTTCAGCTTTATATTTTTTTAAGTTTTCTTTGTAGTAGTCGCTATTTTTAGAATCAAATTTACTTAATTCAGCTTCTACAGCTTCAGCTTCTTTTTCCCATAGTTCAGTATTAAACCATACATGCGGGTCAGGAGTATTTTGGTCAACTAGATGAATTTTACTTTTATCCAGTTTGTCCCCAACATTTAATATATTTTTGTTTTGAGAAGTTAATTTTTCGAAAATTTCTGTCATTTTACCTTCCAGATGTAATCCACCATACACTATAATATCTGCATTTCCAAGTTTTTCAATATCTCCTGCACTGGCACTATATAAATGTGGATCTACTCCTTCTCCCATAAGTCCTGTAACTTCGACTTTATCTCCACCAATTGTTTTTACAAGATCAGAAAGCATTGTCGTTGTTGTCGTAACTTTTATTTTTTTACCTGATGAAGCTCCACCTTTTCCACAAGATATTAGTAGCATCATTGCTACACATACTGCGATTACTAAGTTTAATTTTGTTAATACGTTGTTTTTACTCATTATCTGTCTCCTCCAAATCTTTATTTTTTTTATAAACCTCAATCATATCTGCTGCATTAAAAGCCACTATTTTTTCATTATTTTGCTCACTTTTCAAATATATCGGTCCATTAAACGGATCTTTTCTTTCTACAATATATTTTTCCTTTAAATTTATATCTAAATCCCTTAGATAATCATATAATTCTATATTATCTTCCACACTTAATATAACAATTTCATCATCTTCCTCAGCTTCAGATAATTTTATAATATTTTCCTCATTGAAGTTTTTTACATCATAGAAAATTGGACTGCCATGTGGACATTCTTTAGGGTAAAATAAGAATTTTTCCAGTTTTTGAAGTAACTTATTGCTTGTTACATGCTCCAAAATTTCTGCTTCCTTATGTACTTCCTCTTTATCATATCCTAGCTTTTCAAATAAAAAAACTTCCCAAACCCTATGTTTACGTATAATATCAAGTGCAAATTTATTCCCCTTTTCAGTAAGTTTTACTGTTTTTTTGTCAATAGTTAAATAATCATCATTTACCAGCTTTTTTATCATTTCGCTAACTGATGCTGGAGAGATATTTAAATATTCTGCAAGTTTTTTATTAGAATATTCCTTCTTTTTTTTCAAAGTATATATTCCTTTTAAATAATCTTCTATACTTCTGCTCATCCCAACTCCTTCCTTTTTTAGCTTGACCTAATTTATGAATTAGGCTAACCTAACAACATTATAATGTTACCACTAAATACCTTGATTGTCAAGACTTCTTTAATAGTC
>NZ_CALHQO010000415.1:0-1722 GCF_938036635.1 uncultured Leptotrichia sp. | reverse complement strand
ACAATATACCTAATAATTTTTTTCTTATCAAAAATTCCTTTAATTTCCCCATTGATTAGACTTTTTTTTTATGATATAATTTTTATATAATTAATTTAGGAGGAAAAAATGGGAAGACATGGTACAATAGCTGGGCGTAAGGAAGCACAGGATAAAAAAAGAGCCGCATCATTCACAAAACTTGTTAGACTTATAACAGTAGCAGCAAGAGGCGGAGAAAATCCTGAATTTAACGTAGCCCTAAAACATGCAATCGAAAAAGCAAAAGCAATTAATATGCCTAATGACAATATTAACAGGGCAATCAAGAAGGGAGCAGGAACTGACGGCTCAACAGCCTTTGAAACATTAAATTACGAAGGTTACGGTCCTGCAGGAGTTGCTATTATTGTAGAAGCTCTTACTGATAATAAAAATAGAACTGCTTCATCTGTAAAGGTGGCTTTTGATAGAAATGGCGGAAACCTAGGAGTTTCTGGATCAGTTTCATATATGTTCGGAAGAAAAGGTGAAATTATTATTGAAAAAACTGACGATATTGATGAAGAAGCATTAATGGAAGTGGCACTTGAAGCTGGAATGGAAGATATGGAGACTCTAGAAGATAGTTATTATATCACAACTGAAACAGCGAACTTTGACGCAGTAGCAGATGCTTTAAGAAACGCAGGATACACTTTGCTTGAGGCAGATATTCAATACTTACCGTCTATAGAGGTTGACACTCTTAGCGAAGAAGATTTACAAAAATTAAGAAAGTTAATCGATACTCTAGAAAATGATGATGATGTACAAAAAGTTCATCACAACTATGCTGGAGAATTATAATAAACATTTATAAATTTAAAAATTTAAATTGCGGAATTATTTTCCGCATTTATTTTTATTATAAGTTATAACATTAATTAAATGTAGCAATTTACAATATTTATTGTATATTTCCTATTTAAATAAAAAATTTTATTAATAAAAATAAAAAGGAGTTATATTTTATGAAAAAAAACGGAGAAGAAACAGTTACTCCGATAAAAAATATGAAAATTATTCAACGAAATGACTTTCAAAACTTTACACTTGATTCCGTCCTACTTGCAGACTTTGTAAAAATTAATCGAAAAACTAAAAAAATCCTTGATATTGGAACTGGCTGTGGAATTATTGCATTACTTCTAGCACAACGTTCAAAAGCACAAATTATAGGTATAGAATTACAGGAAACAATGGCAAAAATTGCAAAGAGAAATACTGAAAACAATAATTTTAAAAGTCAAGTTCAGATAGTAAATGAAGACATTAAGAATTACAAAAATATCTTTACTCGTGACGAATTTGACACAATTGTTACAAATCCTCCGTATTTTGAATTTACTGGCGACATTTCCCAGACAAACGATTTAGAGCAGCTGGCATACGCAAGACACAATATCAATTTGACACTTGAGGAAATTATAAAAATTTCTTCTTACTTATTAAAAAATATGGGCAGTTTCTCAATCGTATTTCGAAGCGAACGTCTAGTAGAAGTTCTGGCACTTTTACAAAAATACAATTTAGAACCAAAAAGAATGAAAAATTGTTACACAAAATGGAATGAAAATTCTAAAATTTGCCTTCTAGAAGCTATAAAGGATGCAAAAAAAGGATTTTGCATTGAAATGCCTATTTTTGCTTATGATGAAAATGGAAAAAAAAGTGAATATATCAAAAATTTATATAAATAAG
>NZ_CALHQO010000414.1:0-1446 GCF_938036635.1 uncultured Leptotrichia sp. | reverse complement strand
GAAGCGCCTTGAAGCAAATAAATGACAGGAATTATTCTGAAGGGTTAAAATATGAAGGTTATAAAGAAATTGTGAAAATTGGGATGGGATTTAGGAAAAAGGATGTGGAGGTTGTAGTAGAGGAAGAATAATTTATTATTAAAAAAGGGTATGTTGAGTGATACCCTTTTAACTTATATTCAAATCTATTTTTAGAAAATAAAATAGAAATTTGAAAAATAATCATAAATGTTAAGTTTATTTTATAATTGATTATAAAATCTCAAGTTCCGTAGTATTTTTAACACCAACAGTAACAGTTGCTTTTGTAAAAGACACTTCATATAATACCAGAAGATTTTCTGCTTCATCAATATTCTTTTTTACTTCTGGCAATTTTTCTATGAATTTATTTTTTAAGTCTCGAACAGATTTTTGACTTTTTCTTATAATTCCTTTTGCTTTAACACGTTTTATTCCATCTTTAGGAATTGTTGTAAAAGCTACTTTATTATTTTCTTCAAATTCTATTGTTTTTTGGCTGTTCTTGAATGATAAAAAATATAAAATTTTCTCTTCAGGATTATAATAAAATCTTACAATTCTTACATTAGGCTGATTGCTGGAGTCTGAAGAAGCTATTGCCATATCAGTAGTTTTTTCCATAATCTCTAAAAAGTTATTTGTTATATCCATAATTTCCTCCTTAAATTTATATTTTGAATTATACTTCAAAATAGTATCAAAATATGGTACTATTAAAATAAAAAAATTGGGAGGAAAATGAAAAAATCAGAGCGAATTAATGATATGATGATATATCTTAATAATAAAGAGACTTTCAATTTAAAAGATATTATGGAAAAATACAGTATTTCCAAAAATACGGCTTTAAGAGACATAAGATTTCTTGAGGAAATTGGAATGCCAATTTATTCTTTCAGCGGGAGAAATGGAAGATATAAAATTTTAAAAAATAAACTGCTCTCTCCTGTCTTGTTCAATGTAAATGAAATATATGCATTATACTTCACTATGCTTACGTTAAAAGGATACAAAACAACACCTTTTCATTTAGATATTGAAAAATTGAAAGAAAAATTTAAAAACTGTATTCCACAAAGGCAAGTGGAGGAAATTAACAAAATGGAGACAATATTAAATTTTGAAGTTTCAAAGCATCAAAAGGAAAGTCCATTTTTAAAGAAAATTCTTGAAAATTCAATAGAAGAAAAAGTTTGTAAAATTTTGTATAAAGAAGAAAAGAAAGACAAATATTATTTTGTTCAGTTTTTTAAAATATCATCTGCTTATAGGCAATGGATTGCTTCAGGATATGATTTTGAAGATAGGGAAATTAAAAATTTTCAATGTGATAAAATTATTCATTTGGCAAAAGATGATAAATTTGAATCAATTTCTTTTGAAAAGTTTGTTAATTTAAATTCAGATATGTATAAAATTCAT
>NZ_CALHQO010000413.1:0-1446 GCF_938036635.1 uncultured Leptotrichia sp. | reverse complement strand
CAACTTTTAAGAGAATTCACTATTATTTCAAATAAAAAGAGTTATAAAAATGAAAAAATTAACATTATTTTTTATGACATTGCTTTTATTTAATGTGTCATTCGCAAAGGAAAAAATTGATACTACTTTTACATTTCGAGATTTTTCTCCAACATCAGCGAGTATTGTAAGAGTTACTCCAAAAACAAAAATTGAAAATAAATCAAGAATTTCATATCCTGTATTTGCTGGTAGAAATTCTACTGTTACTAAAAATATGAATACAAATGTAGCAAGATTTATCTCTGATTATAAATCTACAAAACATATTTCTTATAATGTTTCTTACGATGTAACAGCAAACAACAGTTCATTTGTAAGTGTTTTATTCACAATTGAATTAACAGACAACGATACAGGACAAAAAGCAAAACTTCACAATGCAATGACATTCAACTTAAAAAATGGAAAAGTTTTACAGCTTAAAGACCTATTTGCCGATGGATTTGAATCTTCTCTATCAAGTGCAATTAATAATAAATTTAAACAGTTTGGTCTTCCTCAAGTTGATAAATTTGATGCAATTGTAAAACAGCAAAATTTCTACATGGAAAATGATTCTATTATCTTTATTTACAATAAAGGTGAAGCTTCTAATTTTGCTGATGGAGAAGTATTTATTCCATTCTTATTGACTGATTTAATAGGAATTTTGAGATAAGTACAAAAAATTTTATAATATAAAAATACACTGAAAAATAAATGTTACTTTATTATACAGTGTATTTTTTTGTTTATTTTGTCGCTTTTTCTATCATAATTTCTCTTTTTCCAGTATCCATTACTGCCTTTGCTCCAATTGGCACAGTGATAAATGGTCTTACATGCCCAGATTTGAAATTTTTTACAATTGGAATATTTAATCTTCCAAAGTTGTCATAAAACACTTCATCAATTGTCATATCTGTTGGATCAGACTGCTTAGGATTTTTAAAGTCCCCCAGGATAATTCCCTGAAGCTTGTCAAACTTTCCAGCTAGTTTTAGCTGTTTTAACATTCTATCAACACGGTAGCTCGCTTCATTTGTTTCTTCCAGAAAAAGAATTTTTCCATCAGTATTAATTTCATGATCTGTTCCAAGTGTTGTAACCAGCAAAGATAAATTTCCTCCAATCAATTCACCTTTTATTTCTCTAATTTTTTCTTTTTTTTCAATTTCACTAAAATTATTTCTATTTAATAAAATAATTTTTTTACCACTTGGATTTTCAAGTTTCCATTTTTTACCATTTTCATAATTTAACGCAGAAAAAAAAGAATTTTTGGTAAATTCATTAAAATCATTAAGCATATTTGATCTTACCATTGGACCGTGATATGTTCCAAGTCCGCATTTTTGGTTAAAAGTAATATTTAAATTAGTGACATCACTGTAACCGACAAAAAGTTTTGGATTTTTTTTTATT
>NZ_CALHQO010000412.1:0-1097 GCF_938036635.1 uncultured Leptotrichia sp. | reverse complement strand
AAAAGGGGCTTATAGAGCCCCTTTTATATTAAACTTTTGTTAAACTTAAAAATACGCTTGACAAGTACTGTTTTATTCGTACCTTTGCATCGCAATGAGGGTGGTAGCTCATTGTAAAACTTCAAATAATAGTTTTCATAATTTAAAGTTTTGGTTGGTTAATGGAAAAGTCCGATAGTAATATCGGGCTTTTTTTTTGCAGAAAAAGTATTTCCGATATTATCAAAAATAAATAAAATAACTCTTTCCAGTAATTCAATATCTCTTATATTATTTCTTGAAATAACATCTTTTAATAAAACAGAATTATAAATATCAGTCAAATATTGATAAATCGAAGTTTTATCTTGACTAAAATTATGAATGGCAGGCAGTCCTCCAAACTTCAGATATTGTTCAAAATACTCCTCTGTAGTGTAAATTTTCTGCGGATTTTGAATTTTAGAAAATTTTATAAATTCTTTAAAGGATAAAGGAAAAACTTTTATTTCAACATATCTTCCCGCGATATAAGTGGCAAGTTCAGAAGATAATAAATTAGCACTAGAACCCGTAATATAAATATCACAGCTCAAGTCTACCAATAATGAATTTATTGCTTTTTCCCAAGAATCAACTTCCTGAATCTCGTCAAGCAATATATAAATTTTTCCAGTTATATTTTGGGATTTATCAATAATATAACTGTATAAATTTTTAAAATTTGTTAATTCAGCAAACATTAAAGACTCAAAATTAATAAAAATAATATTTTCCTTGTTTATTCCGTTTTCTTCAAGTTCTTTGGATATTAATTTTAATATCATAGATTTACCACTTCTACGCATACCAGTAATAACTTTTATTATAGGTTTATCCATAAATTTTCTAATTTCTTTTAAATACTGTTCTCTTGGCTCTATATTAGTTCCTAACGCTAGTATAATCATTATAAGTTATAAAACTCCTCACGTGATACATTTACTTCTACACCACATTTTTCGAAATGATATTTTATCGGTGCTCCTGGTTTATTAATTTTTAAATTTATATTTTCTATTTGAGAAAATTCAGTAAAAATATTTTTCAGAATTTCTCCAGCTAATCTTTCAAGCAAA
>NZ_CALHQO010000411.1:0-1602 GCF_938036635.1 uncultured Leptotrichia sp. | reverse complement strand
CTATAACTACGCCGATTGCATCTTTTGGAGTTCCAACAGTAGTTATTGTACCGCTGTTTGTACCTTTAGAACCATTTGCCAAGTACATTCCGATACCGCCATCCTTAGTGATGCTGATAGTTCCTTTGTTTTCTAAAGTGTTTCCGTTGATTCCTGCCATACCGATTGAATCTTTACCGATTTCTATAATTCCGTTGTTTATCATTTTTGCATTTGGATTATCGCTGTACATTCCCATGCTTGGGTTGTTTCTGTCAGATGAATCACCTATTCTAATTTTTCCAGTAGAACCAAAATATTTTTGATTTTCTACATTATAGGCACCATCTCCGCCAGCATAGATTCCGATTGACTTATCTCCATAAAGATTGATTTCCCCAACACTTCCAATTACATCTTGTGGAGTATCTGAAGCTGCAGGATCTTTTTTCTGGTTACGGACATTTGACCACATTCCGATTACATTAGTTGCTGTACTTTCAATTTTTCCATTGCTTAAATTTGTAATAAATCCTTTGTTGTCATAGTAAGGCTTGTCCATATACATTCCTGTTGAATTTTCCCCAAGGAGAATCTCTCCATCGTTTCTTGCAGAGTTGTGCGGAATAGGAGCAGAAGGTCCAAGCAGTCCATAGTCAAATTCAGATTCTGCACTCCAGTAAACCGCAACAGAGTTTTTACCAACAGAAATTTTTCCACGGTTATCAAAGTTTGACGCAGTACCGTATGCTCCGATTGAGTTGCTACCTTTCATATCGATAGTACCACGGTTATAGTTCATATCGTTTGGAACAAATTCATATTCAAATCCATACAGTCCTTTAATTCCAATTTGATTGTCTTTTGTTCCAGTAATTGTTTTACCAGAATTAATAGTGAAAGTAGAATTTGTAACATCTACTTTATTATACAAGTCGTTAGGGTCATCCAAGTTTACATCCTTGTCTACAAAAAGTCTGGAATTATCAAATTTAACCAGTTTATAGCCAGTACCATTAATTGTTGGTCTTTGATTTGCAGGAATTTTGGCAAGAAGATTTGAAACATCAGTTTTAGACAATTCTACCTCAACACCTTTAAGTACGAACAAATATGAATTAGGCTCCATATTGAATGTCAATTTATCAGCATTGTTTATAAGTTTTGTGAAATAATGCTTAACGGCTTCCTGAGGATCTGTAAAAAAGTGTGTGTTTCCACTGTAAACGCTATTTCCTTCAAAAAATGCCATTGCTCCTCCGCCTGCTTTTACATCCATTGTTGTTGGAACAGCTATAGTAAGAGGTTTTGTAGCCGAACGATTCAAGTAAAATCCAATTTCCCTGTCTTTGACTTCATAGTGATTTTTACTGGCAGTTTTAGGTATGTCCAGTTTTTCTCCAGCAATGTTATATGCAAAAATGTCTAATTCCGAATTAGGAATTGCACCGAGATTTACCTTTTGGAATCTCGCATCAGTGCTTACTGTTGGAGCGCCAGGAGTTGACGGATTAGCAGGATTAGCAGGATTTGATGGCGTAACGGACCCGTTATTTCCACCGTTTCCAGGAACAGACGGATTGGCGGGAGCAGCAGGGGTATTTTTGTTCTTTAGATCGGAAG
>NZ_CALHQO010000410.1:0-6590 GCF_938036635.1 uncultured Leptotrichia sp. | reverse complement strand
ACATCCACACTTATTTCTCTCCAATCATATATTTTTATATTATACTCGAACCTTAAAATCAAACTTATAAAATTACATAATCTTAGAGTTTAAATAAAGCAGCTATAACTTTTAAATTCGATTTTAAAATAATTTTACTACATTATAACATTTTTATTCTATTAATGTAAACATTAAAATTATATTACTGGATCAAACAGCTTCCTTAAATATTTTTTATTTTTTGAATTTTCTTCAGAATATATTTTCCCTTTGCAACTTTATTTCTCATCTTAAAAGTTTTTTATCTCAAAAATATTAGAATATTACTACTTATTTTGTTATTCAAATTATTTTTTGAAGATTTTTAAAATAAACATTAATTGGAAAATTTAAATATAAATGCTAAAATATATGAAAATTCTTTTTAATGAAACATCTAAATTAAATATTCCTTATTTTTAAAGACATTTTTTATTCAATCAAAAATAAGAACTGAGGAGGTAAAATGATACAGCAACTATTTAAAGAAATTTCTTTATTTGAAGAAGTGGATGCAATAGCATTAGGAGGTTCAAGAGCAGGAGAAAATTATGATGAAAAATCAGATTACGATGTGTACCTTTATGTCAATTCACCAATTAGTGAAGAAAAAAGAAAAAATATTCTACAAAAATTTTGCAGTTATATGGAAATTGGCAACAGTTTTTGGGAATACGAAGACAACTGTGTTTTAAACAATGGAATTGAAATTGATATTCTTTATCGAGATATGGAAGATTTTATAAAAGACATCGAAAAAGTCGTTATCAAATGCCAGCCTAGCAACTCCTACACAACTTGCATGTGGCATAATTTAGTTACTTGCAAAATAATATACGACAAAAACGGAACTCTTGAAAAATACAAAAATAAATATTCTATAAATTATCCAAAACAGCTAAAAGAAAATATAATAAAAAGACAACTGGAATTAATTGACTCTTCAATGCCAGCGTACCCTAAGCAAATAAAAAAAGCTCTTAAAAGAAAGGATTTTGTTAGTATAAATCATAGAGTAGCAGAATTTCTGGCTTCGTATTTTGATTTATTGTTTGCGATAAACGAAGTAACACATCCTGGTGAAAAACGTTTAATTCAACTTTGCAAAAAGAAATGTAAAATATTACCAGAAAATTTTGAAGAAGATTTAAATCTGCTTTTCTTATATATGTATTCAGATGAAAAACAGGATTCCTTCATAGAAGTTCTTGACAGAATTGTTAACAATATAAAAAATATAGCAAAAATCAAAATATTTGACTAATAAAAAAATATATGGTTAAATTACATATAAATTTATAGATTGGAGGACAATATGAAAAAACCTATCATTGGAATCTCAAGTAATATACTTGGACTGGAAAAAGGGCTTTTTGCTGGCTATAAACGAGCCTATGTTGATGTTTCCTATATCAATGCTGTAATAAATGCTGGTGGTGTGCCACATCTTCTACCTTTGAATGAGCATGAAGATATTATTGAGGAATTTGTAAAAAATGTGGATGGAATAATTTTGACTGGAGGAAATGATGTTTTTCCGCTTCTTTATGGTGAAGAACCAAAAGAAAAACTTGGAGAAATATTTCCTGAACGTGATAAATTTGACTCACTTCTTATCCGTTATGCAATAACTTATAAAAAGCCAATTTTCGGAATCTGCCGGGGAATGCAGATAGCCAATGTTGAATGCGGAGGTTCACTTTATCAGGATCTTTCCTACAATGAAAACGTTTCAATAAAACATTTTCAAAAAGCCAGGGCTCACACTCCGACTCACTCCATTACTGTGGCAAGCAACTGCTTTTTGAGTGATATCTACCCTGAAGGAATTGGATTTATAAACAGTTATCATCATCAGACAATAAATAAGCTGGCAGAAGGATTTGTTGTAACGGCAAAAAGTGCAGACGGAGTAATTGAAGCAATTGAAAATATTTCAGATGAAATTTTTATCGTTGGAGTTCAATGGCATCCTGAAATGATGGCAATTAATGACGAAACTGCACAAAAATTATTTAAAAAATTTGTAAATGAAGTAAATTCAAGGAAAAAAAATTAATTTAAAGAAAAAAATCATAGCCTAGTTAACTATGATTTTCTTTTTTATAATTATTTTTCTAATTAGCAAAGTGTTTCTTCCACTTTTTTACTTAATTCTGCTACATATTTATCAACAATTTTTTGACTTTCTGCTTCAACCATTACTCTTATAAGTGATTCTGTCCCCGAAGCTCTTACTAAAATTCTACCTTTTCCAGCGATTTCTTTTTCCTTTGCCTTTATAAAGTCGATTAATTCCTTATTTGTTTCCCAAGTTGCTTTTTTCTCTTTTGCAACAAAGATATTTTTAGAATCTTGAGGCCATAATTTTATTCCTTTTACAAGTTCATGCAATGTTTTTCCGCTTTCTAAAATAGCTGCAACAAGTTGAATCGACGATAACACTCCATCTCCAGTCGTATTGTAGTCAAGCATTAAAATATGCCCAGACTGCTCTCCACCAATATTTAGTCCATATTCTTTCATTTTCTCAAGAACATATCTATCTCCAACATTTGCGCGAATTAATCCAATTCCTTTTTCATCCAAATATTTTTCAAATCCCATATTGCTAAGAACAGTTGTTACGACCTTATTATCGTTCAAAAGTCCTCTATTTTGCATGTATTCAGCAATAATCGCAATAATCAAATCTCCATTTATAATTTCACCTGTATTATCAACAGCAATCAATCTGTCAGCATCACCATCATAAGCAAGCCCTAAATCAGCTTTATAAACTTTTACTACATCTTGAAGAAGTTCTGGATGAGTAGATCCGCAATTAACATTAATATTTTTCCCATTTGGAATATTATTAATTACAACAACATCTGCTCCTAAGGCTTGAAAAACTTTTGGAGCAATTCTATACGCTGCACCATTTCCTGTATCAATTACAATTCGTAATTTTGAAAAATTAGTTTTTACAGTAGAAGTTAGATAATCTAAATAAATTCTCATGTCATCTTCTACGTATTTAAATGTTCCTAGATCATCTCCTGGCACTTGATGTTTTAAAAGTTCATCCTTTTTTTCCATTAATTTTTCTAATTCCTCTTCAACTGAATCAGGTAATTTATAACCATTTTGACTAAATATTTTTATCCCATTATCCTTTACAGGATTATGTGAAGCAGAAATCATAATTCCTGCATCAGCCTTTAATTTTCTAGTCAAATAGCAAACTCCTGGAGTAGGCAATACTCCTACAAAATCAATATTTACTCCCATAGAATTTAATCCAGCTGTAAGAGCCGAACGAATCATATAACCTGAAATTCTTGTATCAGTTCCAAGAATAATTTTTGGCTTTCCAGGTTTTTTTCTATGCTTTTTCAAATAATATCCAAGAGCCAGCCCTAGACGTGTTACTAAGTCGATTGTTAAGTCTTTATTGGCTTCTCCCCTCATTCCATCAGTTCCAAAATATTTTCTAGCCATTATTTTCCCTTTCTGTTTTTTCTTTTTTTATGTTTATGTTCTTTTTCCTTTTTCAAAAAGCTAAATACTGCCCTTTTCTTTTCTGTTCTTTCCTTTTTTACATTCTTATTATTTTCTTCTTCCGTTTTTACTATATTTTCTCCAATTGGAAGTACAATTGAAATCTCCGTTCCCTCATTCATTTTAGATTCTATCTCAATTTTTCCATTGTGAATTTCTACAATCCGTTTTACTATCGCAAGTCCAAGCCCAGTTCCACCAGTTGCTTTTGTTCTCGATAAGTCAACTCTATAAAATCTATCAAAGATTCTCTTTGCATCTTCATCAGAAATTCCGACTCCTTCATCTCTTATTGAAATTCGTCCAAATCCATCTTTAATAACTGATTTAATATAAATATTTGTATGTGGCTCTGAATACTTTGTAGCATTTTCAATTAAAGCTCTGATTGCTTGCTGAAGCAAGGTTTCATCACCTTTAATCTTATAGTTTTCTCCCATCTCAAGATGAAAATTATGCGTTTTATTAGAAACTACAGTGTCAGAATGAATTTGATGAATCATTTCATTTGCGTCGATGTCTACAAATTTTGTATTAATTTTTGTGATTTCACCTTTTGCTAAGAATAGGAGCTTTTGTATTAAATTACGCATATTATCTGTTTCACTAATTATTGAATCTATCGACTCCACAAATATATCAATATCTGACATCCCACGTTTTCGTATAATCTCTGCATATCCCTTTATAATCGCAAGCGGAGTACGCAATTCATGTGAAGCATCGGATACAAATTTTGTCTGATTTTCAAATGAAGTCTCCAGCCTATCCAGCATTTCATTTATAATAAGTGTCAAATTTTGCAGTTCATCTTCCTCTTTTGGTATTTCTATTCTTTTACTCAAATCATCTGTTGAAATACTTTTTGCCGTTTTTATTACGTTATTAATTGGCTTTAAAATTCTTCTGCTCATTATTTTTGATACAATAATCGTTATAACAACACCAATTATCGTAAATAAAATAACAAGATATTCTAATCTTTTATAAATTTGATTTTCCTGCGTTACATTTTTTAAAGTATAAATATTAAATTTATAATTTTTTATTTCACGGCTTACCTTGAAGACAAAATATTTATTTTTTTCAATATTTATTATTTTACCTTCTGAATTATTATCTTCCAGATTAAAGCCTTCAAGCAAGTTAATCATTTTTTCGTTAGTCATAGAGGCTTCTTCGGTATCAGTGTCTCCAAGTGTATTAATTGGAATTACAGAATCTTTATTTTGTTTTATTTCCAGTACATACAAATAGTTGTCTTCTCCAGGGTTAAATGGTTTTACGTGAATAACCTTTTTCCCCTCAATAACTTCAGGATTAAAGTCAAGTGTAAGCACATTTGTCTTGTCAGAAAAAATTCCAACTTTATCCAAAAAACTGTTTATTTCTTCCATTTTACTGCCTGCAGAAATTTCAAGCACTTTATTTGACTGCCTTTGCAGTGAATAAACAAGAATAATATTAGAAACTAATATTAATACCAAAAATAGAAGAGCGTAATTTGCTGAAATACGATCTTCTAATTTTAAATTTTTCATTCTTTACTCCTTATTTAAAAATAAATCCAATTCCTCTTACAGTCTGAATAAATTTTCTCTCATAAGGTCTGTCAATTTTATCTCTTAAATATTTAATATACAAATCAAGAATATTATCATTTCCAATATAATCAAATCCCCAAACTTCTTCCAAGATTTTATCTCTTGATAAAACAATTCCTTTATTTAATACTAAAAAGTCAAGAAGTTCAAATTCCCTTTTTGATAATTGAATTAAATTTTTTCCATAATCTCTGAACACTTCGTAAGTTGAATAGTTAATTGTCAAATCTTCAAATTCAAATACACCTTTGTGAACAACAGATTTTTTAGTTCTTCTAAGAAGAGCTTTTATTCTTGCAAGCAATTCTTCATTTGAAAATGGTTTTGTCATATAGTCATCTGCTCCGTAGTCAAATCCAACTACTTTGTCACTAATTTCATCTTTTGCAGTAAGCATAATGATAGGTACTTGTGAAGTTTCCCTTATCCTTTTACATACTTCCATTCCACTCATCTTAGGAAGCATAACATCTAGCAAGATGATATCATACGAACCATATTTTGCCATATTTAGCCCTTCTTTACCATCGTATGCAAAAAATACATCAAATCCTTCAAATTTTAATTCAATTTCTAATAATCTTGAAATTTTAGGATCATCTTCAATTACTAATATTTTTTCTCTCATAATTATCTCCAATTCTATTTTTGTTTTTAAATTTATAATTTTCAATCTTCTCAAAAAATTATTAAAAATCTATTTTCAGACAAATTATATTTTTTTATTTCTCAAATCTTTTAGAAACCGAACGAGCATGTGCTGTAAGCCCTTCATTTTCAGCAAATTTAATTACTTTATCCTTAACTTCTTCAAGTCCTTGTTTTGAATAGTAAATAAATGAAGATTTTTTAACAAAGTCATCTACTGAAAGTGGTGAAGAAAATTTTGCAGTACCGCTTGTCGGCAATGTGTGATTTGGGCCTGCTAGATAATCTCCAATTGGTTCAGGCGTGTTGTGTCCCATAAATATTGATCCTGCGTTTTTTATTCTTGGCAATAATTCAAATGGATTTTCTACTGCCAGTTCCAAATGTTCTGGTGCAACATAATTGCTTACAAAGACAGCATCATCCATATTGTCTACAATAACTATTCTTCCTTGAGTTTCAATCGATGCCCTTGCAATTTCCTCTCTTGGCAATTCCTTTAACTGCTTTTCCAATTCCTTAGTAACTTCATTTGCCAACTTTTCAGAAGTCGTAACTAATATGCAGGCTGCCAGTTTGTCGTGTTCCGCCTGTGACAATAAATCTGCCGCTGTATGAACTGAATCTGCACTTTCATCAGCAATAATTAGTACTTCACTTGGCCCAGCAATCATATCAATTGAAACTTCCCCATAAACCATTTTTTTAGCCATTGCAACGTAAATATTTCCTGGTCCACCAATTTTATAAACTTTTGGAACAGTTTCTGTACCA
>NZ_CALHQO010000409.1:0-6591 GCF_938036635.1 uncultured Leptotrichia sp. | reverse complement strand
TTTGAGCAAAATAGTCATAGCCTTTTGAGTTTAGTTTTAAAGCAGTTCTACTATATTATTCAAATTTATTAAGTTAAAAGATTTCAATAAAGATAATTTTCAATTTTTTAAGATTTTTTATTACTTTTTACCACGTATAATTTCTGTAATTTCATCATAATCTTGATTATTTATCTCAACACTTTCTTTATATTCCAAATCTGAAATTTTATAAAAATCTTTAGAATCTTTTAGAAAAAAAACATCCTCTAAGTCAAATTCTAAAAAAATCTCTCCTAAAGTTTGAAAATATATTCCCATACTTCCTGAAGGTAAAAAGCAACAACAATCTATTTGAGTATATCCTCTTTCTTTATCAAAGTTATTGAAAATTTTTCCTGCGTGTATTGCATTTACTTTTTTATTAACATCTATACCTATACTGTATGCTGTTAATCCTGTTATTGTTAATAAAGAAGACTTTAAATAAAAACTTCTAGTTTGATGCTGGTTTAACATTTTTTTTAAAGTTTCAGGTAATTGATTGTATGTGCTATCCAATGTATCTAAAACCGTAGTATAAGTTCTTAAAAACATTTTATCACCTATAATAACTGGAACACTACTAAAACATTCCATTAAATCTAATTCAAAATCATCAGGATCTTCTGATTGTAATCGTAATTTTATTTTCATTTTGACTATCTCCTATATTTTAATATTTTTCTTATAAATTCAAGTTGCTTAAAATCCAATTTCTTCTTAAAAAAATTCCTCATATATTTTTAAATTTCGTCGTATTACTATGACACACTCAATCAAAAAATACTTATCAAAAATATTTAATAATTCAATGAAATTTATTTAAACCAAACTCAAAAAAAGGTAGAAAATTTTTCCACCCTTTTTATTTTTTCTTATAATGAGAACCGCATTGCAAAAACCAGATTTCACCATTTTCTATTTTATAAACAATTCTATTTCCTTCATTAATTCTCCTGCTCCAGTAGCCAGACAGTTCATGCTTCAAGCCTTCAGGTTTTCCGATACCAGCATATCCATTTCTATCAATGTCTTTTATAAGTTCCGATATTTTTTTGAAAACTTTCTTATCATTTTTCTGCCAAAAAAGAAAATCTTCCCATGCTTCATCAGACCATCTTTTTACCATTACAGCACCTCGTGAACTGTTCCACCAGTTTTTTCAATTTGTTCCTTTGCTTTTAGAAGTCTTGTAATATTTTCTTCACTGTAGAAATAATCGTCTTTTTCTGACAAGTCAATTTCCAGTTTTCTCTCTCTAACCAATTTTTTGGCTGCCATTGTAAAAAAAACAGGTAGTGTTATTCCCAATTCTTCGCATACATTTTCCAAATCAAATTTTAAATTATCATCTAATTTAAATGCATAAGTTGTTTTACTCATTTTTATCACCCCTATACATAAATATATATAACTATTATAGCATAAAAATCATAAGAAATAAAACTTTTGTTATATAAATAACAGTAAAACTACTTAACCTCCACCTTTTCTCCACGCACAGGAAAAATTGCACTCAATAGCGACTTTGTGTATGGATGTTTTGCTTTTTCAGAAATTTGTCCGCCTTCTATTACTTCCACCACATCTCCGTGGTACATTACTACGATTTCGTGTGCAAAAGACTCTATTAGTGCAATGTCGTGACATATAAAAATCATTGTTATGTTTTTTTCTTTTTGTAATTTTACAAGAAGTTCCACTATGTTTTTTTGAATGGAAACATCAAGTGCGGAAGTTGCCTCATCGCATATAAGTATCTCTGGCTCAAGCGAAATTGCTCTTGCGATTCCAAGCCTTTGTCTTTGTCCACCACTCATATTTTGAGGATACTTTGTTACAAATTCTTCGGGCAAGTCAACCATTTTAAGAAGTTCTACAGCTTTTTGCTTTCTTTCCGATCTTTTTAGTCTACCATAATTCATTAATGGCTCTGTGAGAATTTGCATAACGTTCATTTTTGGATTAAAAGCTGACCATGGATCTTGAAAGACTATCTGGATATTTTGTCTATTTTCCCAAACTTCCTGTTTTGTAAACTTGCTTATATCTCTTCCGTGATACAAAATCTCTCCAGAAGTTGGCTTTTCCAAGTCCATAAGCATATTTACAAGTGTTGTTTTCCCTGATCCTGATTCTCCAACAATTCCCAAAGTTTTTCCTTTATGAATTTTTAAATTTACGTTGTTACAAGCCACTACTTTTTTATCATTTGATTTTTCATAAATTTTTGTAAGGTTTTTTGTTTCAAGAATTACATCATTAATATTAGACAAGCCTTTCACCTCCAATTTCAGGCACAGCTTCAAGCAATTTTTTAGTATATTCACTTTTTGGATTTTCTATAACTTCGTTTTTATTACCTGCATCAACGATTTTTCCATTCTGCATAACAATTATTTTATCTGAAATATATGCAGCAACTCCAAGATTATGAGTTACCATTATAATAGAAGTGTCAAATTTTTTTCTGAGATCCATTATTTCCTTTACTATCTGAGCCTGTGTTATAACATCTAATGCACTTGTAGGCTCATCTGCCAGAATAATTTTAGGATGAAAAGTAAGTGCCATTGCTATTCCTACACGCTGTTTCATTCCACCTGACAGTTGGTGCGGATAGCTTTTCATAATGATTTCGGGATCTGGTAAGTTTACTTTGGAAAACATATCTTTTGCTTTTTCTTCAGCTTCTTTTGTTGACATTTTGGAATGTGTCTGAATGTATTCAACGAACTGTTTTCCTATTTTTCTTATTGGATTAAGAGTTCCTCCTGAATCCTGTGAAATCATTGTTATTTCAGTCCCTCGCAGTTCCCTCCATTGATTAAGGCTTTTATTTAGCATTGACTCTCCATTATAAATTATATCGCCTGATATTATTTTCCCTCCATTTGGCAATAATCCCAAAATAGAAGAAAGAACGGTAGATTTTCCACTACCGCTTTCTCCAACTATTGTTATTATTTCACCTTTTTTCAATGAAAGAGAAAAATTTTCAACTACTGGAGGTTTATCCCCATACTGAATTGTCAAATCTTTTATCTCCAACATAAATTCTCCTTAATTAGTTTTTGCTACATCTTTTGTTATCCAGTAATAGTCCATTGGATACATTTTAAGACCTGTTACTACTTTATTACTGTAAAGGAATGTAGTTTCATACCCAAAGAATAATGTAGCTGCATCGTTCATTACTAATTGCTGTATTTTAATTATCAAGTCTCTTCTTTTCGCTTTGTCAAATTCTTTTGATAATTCGTCCATTAGTTTGTCAACTTCAGGGTTTGAATATCCTGTTTTATTTGTTTCTGCTTTACTGTACCAGTTTTCATTTAAATATTTTTCAGGATCTCCTGTATTTGCAGCAAGCACGTTCCAAATCAACATATCAAAGTTTGAATCATCTCTCATACTCAAAACTGTTTCATAGCTTACAGGTTTTAACGTAACTTTTATTCCAATTTCTTTCATATCAGTCTGAAGTGCCTGAGCATAAATTCCTAATTCTTCTCTACTTGTATAAATTACAAAGTTCAAGTCAAGTTTCGATCCATCAGGACGTTCCAAATATCCGTCTCCATCCACATCTTTATAACCTGCATCAGCTAATAATTTTTTAGCACTTTCACGGTTATAGGCATTTTCATCCTTTAATTCATTAAATCCGTAGTCCAATGTTGGAGGTATTGGTGCTTTTCCTGGAGTTGCTCCACCTTGTAATAAGTTTTGTGTATAGTTTTCTCTATTTGCACCTCTTATTATTGCTTCTCTTAATACTTTATCTTTAAGTCCTTTAGTTTGATTCATAAAGGCATAAGTTGATCTTAATGATTTCAATTCATTTATTACAATATTTTTATCCCCTTCAAAATCAGCCTTATTAGTAACTTTCAAGTTGTACGCTACATCAATTTCTCCTGATTTTAACGACAATGCTCTTGTATTTTGATCATTTATATCTTTAAACGTTACTTTTGCCAATTTTGCTTTTCCATTCCAGTACTTTTCATTTCTTACAACAACTGTCTGTTCACCAGGCTTAAATTCTTGCACAACAAACGGTCCTGTTGATATTGGTCCTTTTTGAGCAAATTCATCTGTATTAACTGATGTGTCAACTATTAAGAACAACGGATCTGCCAATGATTCAGGCAATATTGCTACAGGCTCTTTTGTTTTTATTTTCAATTCTTGTCCATTGGCTTCTATTGAAGTATATTTAAAGAATGATTCTGCTCTTTTATTTTTAGCAAATACTCTTTCTATTGATTTTTTTACTGCTTCTGCTGTCAATGGATGTCCATTTGAGAAAGTTACTCCATCTCTTATTTTAAAAGTCCACTCTAATTTATCATTACTTAATTTCCAGCTTTCAGCAAGTAATGGTTGCAAGTTACCCTTTTCATCAAAAATTGTCAAGTTCTCTCCAACACCATAACGAGTTACAACCCAGCTAAAATACTGATCTGTAGGCTCAAGCGTATCTGCAAACGAAGTTACTCCAACTACAAGTTCATCTGGATTAGTTTTACTTTTTGTAGAACTACCTTTTCCCCCACATGCCACAAGCAGCATCAATACTGCTAAAATTAAAATTAAAAATTTACTTTTACGATTTTTCAACATTCTTTTCTCCCTATATATTTTATTTTTTGTTACCATATTTTTTATAAATTATTCATTTTTTATATCAACTACATCTCTTACTGAATCTCCCAGCATATTGAATATAACTACAACTACTACTATTGCTAATCCTGGATACAGCATTACCCACGGAGCTCTACTAAGTGCTGATCTTCCTTCATTTAACATTGCTCCCCATTCTGGAGTTGGTGGCTGTGCTCCAAATCCTAAAAATGAAAGTGCAGCTATTTCCAGCATTAGTGTTCCCATATCCGAAACTGCTGTTACTATCATTGTTGTAATCATATTTGGAATTATGTATTTAAATATTATTGAATAATCCTTACTTCCTGTTATTTTTGCAGCTTCTACATAAAGTTCCTGCTTTATTTTCAGTACCATACTTCTTGCAAGCCTTGCATATTTTGTCCAAGTAACAGCGGCTATTGCAATAATCGAATTTTTAACGCTTGGATTCAAAAGCCCTGCTATCGCTATAGCAAGAATAAGTCCAGGAAACGCAATCATCATATCCCCTATTCTCATTATGACTGTATCCACAATCCCACCAAAATATCCTGCAATTACTCCTAATATTGTTCCTACTGCAAATATTACAAACATTAACGTTAAAGTCATAAATATAGAATATCTTGAGCCATATATAATTCTTGAAAATAAATCTCTTCCAAGATGATCGGTTCCAAAAATAAATCGATTTGATGGTCTTTGTAAACTTGGTCCTAATTGTTTAAAAGGATCTTTTGGAACTATAACTGGTGCAAAAATTGCGATTAATACCACAATAATAGCCAATACCAAAAATATTTTCAGTTGAGTATCTTTTCCTATAAATTTTAATTTTTTCAATTTATTCAAACCTAAATTACCTCCTCAACTCTCGCATCCAAATATTTGTATGAAATATCAACTGTAATATTTACTAGTAAATATAAAAATGCAATTATAAGAACATAAGATTGAACTAATGGATAATCCTGTGATTTTATAGCAGCTACTGCCATTCTTCCCATTCCTGGCCAGTTATAAACTATCTCTACAACTGCTGTTCCTCCCAGAAGGCTTCCTAATGAAAGTCCAAGTAATGTTATTATTGGAAGCATTGCATTAGGCAGTACATGTTTCCATAAAATATCTCTTTCTTTTATTCCTCTCATTCTAGCCCCTGTCACATAACTTTTTCCAAGTTCTTCAAGGAATATATGTCTTATTTGACGTATATACTTAGCTGACATTGCTATCGCTATTGTAAATGCAGGTAAAATCATTGAACCAAAATCAGCATTTCCGCCTGAAACTGATACCAATCCTAGTTGCACTCCAAAAATGCTCAAAAATACTAGCCCTAGCCAGAAACTAGGTACAGACATTCCCATAAATGTTATCATTCTTATCAAATAATCTTGCCATTTGTTTTCTTTTACTGCCGCAAGTATTCCAAGCGGTATCGACATTGCACACATCATAAAAAGAGACAGAAAAGATAATGACAATGTAGGTATAAATGCCTGAGCAATTTTTTGAATTACAGGTATTCTTAATGAATACGACTTTCCAAAGTTCCCTTGCAGCACTCCAAACAGCCATTTCCAGTATTGAATGTAGAAAGGCTGATTAAGCCCAAGTTCCGCCCTTGTTTGAGCCAAAAGTTCAGGCGTCGGAATATGTCCGCATTCTGTCAGCATTACTTGTGCAGGGTCTCCTGGAGAAATATACATAAGACAGAAAGTAAAAAAACTTATTCCAAAAAGTACAATTAATATTTGTGTAGCATATTTTACTATTTTTTTATTCTTCGTCATTGTTCTAAATTCGTGATACTTATCACTTCCTCCTTTAAAAATACGACTTTTTTATTAAAATCGTTATACTTTTTTCGATTTACTAGTTTAATAAATAAAGAAATTTAAATTATATTTT
>NZ_CALHQO010000408.1:0-2862 GCF_938036635.1 uncultured Leptotrichia sp. | reverse complement strand
CTCTTCCGATCTCTTCTATTATTAATTAGTATTAAACAAAAGAGAAAAAATTTATAAAAAAATAACAATAAAAAAATGTAGTTTATTCCAAAAGAAAAGGTAGAAATTTTAAAAGGAGTGAATTTTATGAAAAATAAAAGTTTAGAAAAAGAGGCAATTGAAAAACATTGTCTTGAATGCTGGGATGATGATAAGGAAAAAGTTTTAAACTGTCCCTATAATAAATGTCCTTTGTGGAAATTTAGATTAAAAGAAGAGAAGAAAGGAGAAAAGAATTGATGAAAATAGATACAGAAAAAGTGATAGAAGAGAGGGAAAATTATTATTTAAAGGCTCTTGAATGGTATTCTGAATATGGAATAATATCAAAGTCTGAATACAGCAGTATTAATACTTGTTTTAATAATTATATTGAATGCCACGAAAACTCAATGAAATTTACTAAAAATTTAAGATGTAAACGGAGAAGCTGTCCTATATGTGATGAAATAGACAGAAGTGCCAAATATTTTGAAATAATGAAGAAAATAGAAAATTTTAAAAATAGATATTTGATATTTATACTAACAATAAATGGAAAAAATGTTGAAATTGATGATAGAAATAAATTACAAAATGAATTAAATGTAGTAAGAATAAACTTTAATAAATTAGTCAAAAGTCCTTTTTTAAAAAATATCGTAAAAGGATATTTAAGAGTAATGGAAGTAGCTTATAATCCTGAAAGAAATTCTTTTCTTCCTCATTTACATATCCTGCTATTTACAATAAAAGGGATATACAAACATTTTAAAATGAAAGAATTAAAAGAAATGATACAGACTAAATGGAATATTCTAAATGGATTTAAAACCAATGTTCGTTTAGAAAAATTAGGTACAAAAGAAAAAGTGCAAAAAACTGTATCTTATTTAACTCATTCTAAAAAGAAAAGATTGAAAAATTTTTTTGATAATGATGAAAATAAGACAATCCTTTCTGCTTATCTAAATATTATAAAAAGGAAAAGGATGTATCATTGGAGTAAATTTAAAGAATAAGAATACTTCCTGTCAGACTTAGCCCCTTTGATTGATAATAACGAATCAAAAAAAATAATTTTATGCAATAAATTTTTAAATTATTGAAAGCTATAAACAGAAAATATATCTAAAATACAAGTTAAAAATCAAAAAACGTAATATATAAAAATTTGCAACTTATTTTAACTTATTTTAGCTAAAAATATACTAATAAAAATAGAGAAAGTAGAGTGGTAAATATGAATTTAGAAGATAAGAGGTTAGTATACTATACATTGAAAAGTAGAATTAGAAAGAAGAAATTGAACTATAAAGAAATATCAAAAAAAATGAATATATCAGAAAGTGGACTAAATAAAAAAATGAATGGAAAAAATTTTTTTACACAATCAGAAATATATGAATTAAAAGAATTGTTAGAATTGAGTAATGATGAATTGGTACAGATATTTTTTTAAATAAATATATTGCAATGAAAGAAAAATAATATTAAAATTATAAAGCAGATAATGCTTTTTAGTTGGATTTTCAGAATGGAGAAAATATGAAAAAGTATAAAAATGCAAATGGTACAGGGAGTATAACAAAAGTTAAAATAAATAGAACGAATCCTTTTAGAGTTAGAGTTACTAATCCTGTAACTAAAAAAAGACATTCTTTGGGATATTTCAGTACTAAAAAAGAAGCAACAGAAATATTAAATAAATATTTTAATAATCCTTACAATTTAGAAAATCATAGAATTAAATTTAAAGATTTGTTTGAGTTATTTAAAAACAGTAAAAAAGATATTGTTGCCAAAAATACTTTGAACAGTTACATCAATAGTTTTAAACGATGTAAAGAATTACATAATCTGGTTTTTAAGGATATTAGCACCCCAGTATTGCAAAATCTAATAAATGATTTAAATTGTAGTATTTCAACTAAAAGTATAACAAAAGGATTTTTAAAAATTTTTTGGGACTATGCGAGAGAAGTAGACATATTGGAAAAAAATAGAGCAGAATTTATAAATTTACCAAAAGAAACTGAAATCAAAGAAAAAAAACCTTTTAATTATGATGAAATAGAAAAATTATGGGAAAACACGGATATAATATGGGTAAAATATATTTTAATTATGATTTACACAGGTATGAGAATCGAGGAAACTGTTGAATTAAAAAAGGAAAATGTAGATTTATATGAGGGATTTATACACGGTGGAAATAAAACTAGAAAAGGGAAAAATAGAAGCATACCTATTCATAAAGATATATTTGAAATTATAAAAGAGCTTTATGAGAACAGTCCAACAGATTATTTAATATACAATGATAAATGGATATTCAGTAAAAAAAAGAATCAGAATAAGCCTTTAAGAAAAAATTATTTTCGTGAGAAATTTTATAAAACATTGGAAACTTTAAAAATTAATAAACATAAACCTCACGATTGCAGAAAAACACTAGCGACACTTATGAGTAATCAAAAAATAAATAATATTGTGATAACAGATATAATGGGACACGAAAATATTGCGACAACAAAACAATATTATATTCAAACAGATAAACAAAAACTAAAGTTATCAATGAATAGTTTAAATTTTAGAAAAACTTCATAGAAAGCCTTAATTATAGGCTTTTTTCTTGACATTAGTTTTAGTCCAACGCTAGTCCAACGGGCAAGGTAAATGAGTACCTTTTTTGGAAAAATCACAAATAAATAAAAAATCTTAAAAAATGAAAAAGGTAACTGAATACCTTTTTGGTACTGTATTACCTTGCTTTGTAAGAAATGGTATAAAAAAATATGCTACCCTTGTGATAGCATATTTAAAAAGGAGTTTTGAAGA
>NZ_CALHQO010000407.1:0-6305 GCF_938036635.1 uncultured Leptotrichia sp. | reverse complement strand
TGATGGGCAGCATCTCCTCTGTCGTCATTCTGGTTGCAAAGAGAGACTGGTGCGCGTCGCGAAGCACGGTCTCACAAATTTGAACCGGTTTTTTCTTCTCGTTATTCATCTATATTCTCCTTGCGCTTGTCTCACGCGAAAGATAGTTTCATGCTGCGCTTATTTCACACCGAAAATGGCCATGAAGGTTCCGGCTGCCACTGCCGTTCCAATGACGCCTGCAACATTTGGTCCCATTGCATGCATTAACAGAAAGTTTTTGGGATTTTCTTCCTGCCCTAGTTTCTGTACAACTCTTGCCGCCATTGGAACTGCTGAAACCCCTGCTGCTCCAATCATAGGATTTACTTTTCCTTTTGTCAGTTTGTACATTATTTTCCCAAACAGCACTCCTCCTACTGTCCCAAAAGAAAATGCAATTAACCCAAGAATAATAATTTTTATTGTTACCAGACTCAAAAAATGCTCTCCGTCAGCAGTTGCTCCGACAGTTATTCCAAGTACTATTGTAATACAGTATAACATGGCTCCTCTTGCGTGTTCAACTAAATTTGAAACAACTCCAGCCTCCTTTATAAGATTTCCAAGCATTAACATTCCGATTAATGGAGCTGATGATGGAACTAGAAGAATAACAATAATTGTTACTGCAATTGGAAAAATTATTTTTTCCCTTTGACTTACAAATCTGAGCTGTGTCATTTCCACCGTTCTTTCTTTTTTTGTTGTCAAAAGTTTTATAATTGGAGGTTGAATTACAGGGACTAAAGCCATATATGAATAGGCCGCAATAGCGATTGATCCTAGTAAATGTGGTGCCAGTTTTGTTGTCAAGTAAATGGCTGTAGGGCCGTCAGCTCCTCCAATAATTCCAATTGAAGCCGCCTCTTTTCCAGTTAGTCCTAGCAAAATTGCTCCAATAAATGCTATAAAAATTCCAAGTTGGGCAGCAGCTCCCAGTAGCAGACTTTTGGGATTTGCAATTAGCGGTCCAAAATCAGTACTTGCTCCTATTGCCAAAAATATTAGCGGTGGATAAATACCTAATTTTACTCCTTGATATAGATAGTATAAAAGTCCACCTTTTTCCATAAGTCCTTCATTTGCAACAGCAGGCAGATTTGCGAGCAGCATCCCAAAGGAAATCGGAAGCAATAGATAAGGTTCATATTGTTTTTTTATCGCCAGGTATAACAAAATTAGCGAAATTATTATCATTATAATCTGTCTTCCAGTTATCATTGATATTCCTGTTGTTCCATAAAGAATTTTTAGTAATTCCATTTGAAAACCATTCCTTTCTTTAAGGTTTTTAGTAATTTATTAAATTTTTATATTTTAAGACAATACCACTAAAATATCATCAGTATTTACTGTATCACCCTTTGCCACTCTAATTTCGCTTATAGTTCCATCGCAAGGTGCTACAATTGGATTTTCCATTTTCATAGCTTCCAATACCACAACTTCATCTCCAGCTTTTACCTTTTGTCCAGTTTTTACTTTCACATCTACTATAAGTCCTTGCATAGGGGCTTTTATTACTTCGCTTCCTTCAGTTTCCTTTTGTAAAGGTGTATTTTCATTTTTGCTCACTTCTTGCTTGCTGTCTGAACTGGCTGAAGTTTCAATAGTTCCTTCTTTTTCTGAAACATCTTCCACTTCTACTTCGTAAACTTTTTCTCCGATTCTAATTTTATACAGTTTAATCATTTTTTCTGTACTCCTTTGTATTTCAGATTTTATTTTATTTCCCTAATATTTTTTATTCTTATACGACTATCCTTGTTATCTCCAGCCGCTTCAATCAAAGCTGCCATCATTGCTGCCAGCATAGTTTCATCTTTTATTTTTTCCATATTAAATTTTTGTTCACTATCTAATTTTTGCTGCTTTTCCAGAATTTTACCATCATTTCTTTTTTTATTTTCAATATCTGCATTTTTTTCCTCATAAGCTGAAAAGTATTTAAAAAATGACAATACAAATGAAATCAAAAATAATATAAAAAATACAATCAGCATACTGACAACAGTTATATAAATGGCATCTGCAAAAGTTACAGCCGAATTTCCAAATAAAATACTTTTCATATTTTAAATTATTCCTTTCAATTTTTTGAATTGCTAAATTTAAACAGTTCCTGCATATTACTTTATTTCGTAATAACTATCAAATTTTTCCTTTTGCGAGAGTTTCATTTTATTTCTCAAATGAACCATATCACTTACAATTCTTTCTTCTATATGGCTTAAATTGTCCCAATCTATAAGATTTTCTGCATCACGTGTCTTATTTATTTCCATATCAAGTTCCGATATTTTTTCAAGCAATGCTTTTTTATTCCATCTTGTATTTTCATACCATTCCGTTATTTCCTTTAATTTTGTCTTGAAGTAATCTATATCTAAGTTCATTTTTTTCACCTCTCTTTTTAAACTGCCTATTCTATTATATTTCAATTTTTATTTCTAAAAACTTTTAAAAAACAACATCAATATTCTGAATACTGATTTTCTCTTCTGAGTTTTTTTCTTTGTACTTTTCTTTCAGGTAATCTTTTGCAATCTGTGGAAAGCATGCGTAAGTTAGAACATCTTCATCAGATTTTGCTAGATTTCCTATTTCATTCTTCATTGTGTCGTATTCATTTTGTAGCAAATCGGCAGGTCTTCCAGTAAATATTTCATCATTTCCAATTATAACTGCCTTAATTTCATCCGAAATTTTTACAGGTGATTTTCCATACATTCCTTTTACATAATCTTTAATTTCCTTTGGAATCATCTTGTATCTCTGTCCTGTCAAAACATTAAATACTGACTGTGTCCCAACCATCTGGCTCATCGGCGTTACTAAAGGCGGATAACCTAGGTCTTTTCGGACTTTTGGAATTTCACGAAGCACATCTTCATATTTATCTTCCGCTCCTTGTGCCTTCAGCTGTGACAAAAGGTTTGAGAGCATTCCGCCAGGAAGCTGATATTCCACAATGCTTGGCTCTACAGCAAGAGCCTTTGGATTCATTGTTCCATTATCAATATATTTTTTTCTTATAGGTTTAAAATACTCTGCGACTTCCTTTAAAAGTTCAAGATTTAACCCTGTATCATATTTCGAGCCTTGCAAGGTTCTAACAAGCGATTCTGTAGGTGGCTGTGAAGTTCCGCTTCCAAAAGGTGAAATTGCTGTATCCACAATATCCACTCCAGCTTCAATAGCTTTTAATGTACTCATTCCGGCTAGTCCCGCTGTTGCGTGAGTATGCAGTTCAAGTGGTATATTCAAAATCTCTTTTAGTTCACTTACAAGTTCATAAGCCACATTTGGCAATAAAATTCCCGACATATCCTTTATTGCAATAGAATCTGCCCCCATGCTCTGCATTTCCAAAGCCAGTTTTTTATAGTATTCTATCGTATGAACAGGGCTAATTGTATAACAGATAGCAAGCTGGCTGTGTCCTCCATATTTTTTTGTACTTTCTGATGCCTGCCTTATATTTCTCGTATCATTCAAAGCATCAAATGTACGAATTATATCAATTCCATTTTTTATCGAAAGCTCAACGAATCTATCCACGATATCATCTGCATAATGCCGATAACCAAGCAAGTTCTGTCCTCTTAGCAGCATCTGAAGTTTTGTATTTTTAGCCCTTTTTCTGATTTCTCTTAATCTTTCCCACGGATCTTCATGCAAAAATCTGATTGCTGCATCATAAGTTGCTCCACCCCAGACTTCCATTGCATAATACCCGACTTTATCCATAGTTTCTATTATTGGAAGCATTTCGGCAGTAGTCATTCTTGTCGCCATAAGTGATTGATGTCCATCCCTTAACGATGTTTCCGTTATTTTTACCTTTCCCATAAAAACCTCCATATTTTAGTAAACATTTAAAAATTGTTATAAAATAGACAGTTAAGCATCTCCCAAAACTTTTAAAATTGACTGAAAATTAAGTAGTTAATATTAACTGCCGGAATATTACTGAACTGTCTATCAACATATTTATTCAAAATACATTGGACCTGCATTTACAATATGTTCTGGCATATTCGGATATTTTGCTGCAAAATTTTCTCTAAACATTTTTGCCAGCTTTCTTGCAGCTGCTCCATATGCTTCTTTATTTGCCCATGTATCTACTGGATTTAGAAGTTCACTTGGAACATTTGGACAATATTGTGGAATTTCTAGATTGAAAATATCGTCGTGTCTGTATTCAACTTCATCCAGTTCTCCATTTAACGCTGCAGTTACCATTGCCCTTGTGTATTTTAAGTTCATACGGTTTCCAACACCATAAGGTCCGCCAGACCATCCTGTGTTTATTAAAAATACTTTTGTATTGTGAAGTTCTATTTTTTTACCTAGCATTTCTGCATAAACTAACGGATCTAATGGCATAAACGGTTCTCCAAAGCAAGTTGAGAATGTAGGCTGCGGTTCTGTAATTCCACGTTCTGTCCCAGCAAGCTTAGAAGTAAATCCTGTCACAAAATGGTAAATTGCCGCATCTTTTGAAAGTCTTGAAACAGGCGGTAAAACTCCAAACGCATCTGCTGTAAGAAATATTACAACGCTTGGAATTCCTCCAATCCCTGGAATTTGTGCATTTTTTATATGATTAATCGGGTAGCCAACTCTCGTATTTTCTGTCAAGCTCTTGTCATAAAAGTCAAATTCACGTGTTTTAGGATTCATTACAACATTTTCGACAAGGCTTCCAAATTTTATTGCATTGTAAATATCAGGCTCATGTTCTGGATCAAGATTTATACATTTTGCATAGCACCCTCCCTCAAAGTTGAAAATGCTGTGATCAGACCATCCATGTTCATCATCTCCAATTAATTTACGGTTAGGATCTGTTGAAAGTGTAGTCTTCCCAGTTCCAGAAAGTCCAAAGAATACCGCAGTATGTCCAGTTCTTGGATCCATATTAGCAGAACAGTGCATAGGAAGTACATCAATTTCTGGCATTACAAAGTTCATTATGGAAAATACACTTTTCTTAATTTCTCCAGAATACTCTGTTCCACAAATAATACCAACTCTTGCTTCATAATCAATAATTATTGCAGCAGATGAATTTATTCCATCGATTTTAGCATTGCATTTAAAGCCTGGAGCCGCGATTATTGTAAAGTCAGCATGTCCATAATCGTTTAGTTCTTCCTCTGTTGGGCGTATTAGCAATTGATGGATAAATAAGTTCTGGCTTGCCCGTTCATTTATTATTCTAAATTTTCGTCTGCAAGTCGGATCCGCTCCTGCCATTCCATCAAATATGAAAATTTCACGATTTTGCAAATATGCAATCAGCTTGTTATAAATAGAATCAAATTTTTCTTTTTCAATAGGCTTATTTACATTCCCCCATGCAATCTTATCATGAATACCAGCGGTATCAACAATATATTTGTCTTTAGGTGAACGCCCTGTATATTTCCCTGTAGTTACAACTAAAGCTCCTGTTTCAGATAGTGTACCTTCCTTACGGCTTAATGCATGCTCAATAAGTTCAGAAGGTGTTAAATTCCTGTAGATTTTCGCCACATTTACAATTCCTAATTTCTCAAGATCCTTTGTCAATTTTTTCATATCGCTTCCTCCATATTCCAGAAAATTTTAATATTTTTTTATTTTATTGATTAAATTTATTTGGCATCTTATATTTTCAGGTTTAATGATTAATATTTTATTACTTTAGTTTCGTTAGATATGCATTTAGCATGTCTAATCGCTCAGCAAATAATGTTTTCATCATAGTAAGACGATCCTCCGTAATATTTGAATTTTTTGCATATATGGAATCCATCAATTCCATTGCTATTTTAGACAATGACTGCGGAATTGTTAGTGGTGTTGTTACATACTTTATTTGCTTATCATGTTTCGATTTAAACGGTAATGATGGATACGTATGGAATGGTTTATGTGGATTAATCGTCATTTCGTTGTACCATAGGGTATTGCCATTATCGAAGATAGGGGCCATGCCAAGGAATTCAAGTGTTGTAGAATTCCGTAAGAATCCAAAGTTACCGTAGTGACGATCGTCATTTAATGTTAGATAGTCCAAAGCAAGTGTCGCATCTAAATGGGCTTTCACATTTGGAATTGAAAAATGTGTACACTGATCTAAGAACGCTTGGTATTTATTATCGCGTCGTTTAAGTGGCGCTGCTATGTGCCATGCAGGGATGTATTCAATGTCTCCGCTCGTAAATAGTGGACAAGATGACACGATTTCACCAGATGCGATTGTTTCTAATTCATATGGTACATGGTAAAAG
>NZ_CALHQO010000406.1:0-8280 GCF_938036635.1 uncultured Leptotrichia sp. | reverse complement strand
TCGTGCAGAAAAAATACAACTGCGCGAGCCTTTTATGCTAATGTCTATTTTCTAACGTCTAAAACGGGTCTGCGACCCTCTAACGTCTAATGTCTAACGTCTAATGTCTAACGTCTAACGTCTAATGTCTAACGTCTAAAACGGGTCTGCGACCCTCTAATGTCTAACGTTTGCAGCTGCGAAAAGTTCTTTCATAGCAGCCTCCTCTTGGCGGATGCGCACGATGAGCAAGACCACATAGAGGGGAAATCCGATGCAGAGGGTGTACCATGCGTTGCAGAGCAAAGCCACGCCGATGAGTTCGGGCATGATGTTGAGGAAATAGTTGGGATGACGCACCGTTCTAAAGAGCAGACTGCGCTCAATGCGCTGGTTGGGCACGATGTAGAGTTTCACCGTCCACACATCTCGCAATTTGTACATCACATAAAAAAGCATGACGTAGGCAAAGAGCATCACCCCAGCACCCATCCACGAGAGAGAGTTCATCTCCATGTCTTTGCTGTAGGCCTCATAGAGCGCACCGAAATAGAAGGCGATGTGTGCCAAGGTGAGCAAGAGAGAATTGAACTTGCCGTATTGTTTACCACCTTTTTTGAGGAGGCGTTTCTCGTTGCGGATAGAAAACGAAAGCGAAATGAGTCGCAAAGCAAAAAAGCTGAGAAAAATAATGATGATGTATTGCATATAATAGATAAATTGGTAAAATCAGATGTATCATCTCGTCATGTTGCACTCAGGGGAGCATGATGATTCCCTGATGGGGCATGCGCCATTAGCGCAAGCGCACAATTCTTCCTAGCAGATAGGGTGCACCACCGGCGTAAAAACGCTTCGTGCCACTATAATATATCCGAAAAAGAGGGAAGTTTAGATGTGTGTTAAATGCAAATATAGTACATTTAGTTTGATTATATGGCAGATTGTGGAAGTAGCGTAAATGGTGGAGCTTATAATTATGATTTTGATCTTAATGCTTTTTCGGTTTTAGCTAATGCTCCTGGTACTAAAGGAAGACTTAGAGACGGCTATCCGTCATTAAGACATTCTTGGACTAATACAGGAAGTGTTTTATTAAAATCATACTTTGATACAGAAACAAATTACAATTTAACAACTAATTTAACAGTTAATTCAGAAAATCCGCTTAATGAAACTCAAAAGCAATCTGAAAGAAATGCGGGAAGAGGATATAATGCACAAAATTTTTTAGTTGGTGGTTCTCGGGCAGCTACAATGGATAATGCACCAGCAAATACAGATGTTAAACTTGATAACAAGGCAACAGTTAATTTGGTTGGGCCTTTGACAGTGGGATTTGAAGTTCAAACAGATACATATTACGGGCCAAATGGAAGTAAAAGAGAAATGGTTAATACAGGAACAATAACAGATGCTTCTGAAACGACGCTTGCAAATATCGGTGGATTAGCCAAAGGAGCTTCTGCACCATTAACTCTTGCACCATTACTAGGTGGGACAACTGTTGATGTAAATAGAACTGCTGCTGGATATACAGGATATAAAATTGGTATGATATTAACTTATGAGAATGACGATAGAAGAGTTAATAGTAAATATGTATTAACAAATAATGGAACAATTGATTTTGGTGGTGAAAAATCAATAGGAATTCAAGTTTATGCTCCTGGTTCACCTTCACTTGTAGAAGTTACAAATACAAATAAGATGAATATAGGCGGTACAGCGAGCTATGGTATGAAATGGTCTTCACGTGTAGCACCTAATAGTACGATGGAAAATACTGGAATACTTAATGTAAGTGGGGATGCAGGAGTTGATTCTAAGAATAATCCAGTAAATTCATTGTCATCAGGAATAGCAGTTATAGAAGATTCTAATTATAGCAATGCTACTTCAATAAGAGCATATCAAGGAAGAGTAAAAAATAATGGAATAATAAATGTTTCTGGTGGTAAAGGTAATACCGGTATGGTTTTGATTACGAATGCCGCTGATGATATAACAAATGATGCAGCTGGAACAATTAATGTCAGCAGTACTGAAAAAAGACAAAATATAGCTATGAGAGTAGGTAAAGGCTCAGTATCAACAGATGCACCCGGGACACCTAAAGCAATAAATAACGGAACAATCACTTTAGATGGCGATTCATCAATAGGAATGGTTGGAATAAATGCAGATGTTGTAAATAATGCAGGTAAAACAATAAGCGGTAATACAATCATTAATGGAATTGGAATGGCAACTAGTGGTGGACAGCTTAATAACTCAGGAAAAATCGAGTTGAAGGGAACAGGAACAGCAACTAATGTTGGTGTATATATGACTAAAGGAACTGGTAACCCATCGGGAACACTTGCTGCAACAAGTGATATTAGTGTAAAAGGTGATAATTCAACAGGTGTATTGATTACAAATGGTACATTAAATTATGGTGGAACTACTACAGCTGAAGGGAATGGAGTTACAGGATTAGTTATTGGAGATAATTCAACTAATACTGCTGATGTAACAACTACATCTACAGGAACTGTAAAAGTAAATGATGGTGCAGGTGGTTCTGCTGGAGTGTATGAATATTTAGATGGCTCAGGAAATAAAGTTAAAAAGGGTTCTTATGGTATTGTTGCTGGTAAAAATTCAAAACTTATAAGCAGCGGTACAAACAGTATAAATGTGGACGCTAATGTAAAAGAAGCAGAATCAATTGGGGTATATTCAGGTGAAAATGCCACACTGGAAGTTGGAGACCACACTGTAAAAGCATATGAGGGAGCAGTAAACTATGATGCTGATAAAGGTAAGATTACATTAAAAGGGACAGGAACAGCAACTACAGGGCAAAAATCATTACTATTCTATCTTGGTGAAGATGGTTCAGGAAAAGTTGCCATAGATGGAAAGATGAATGCGACTATTGAAGGCGGAACTACTCCTAATACCAGAGGAAATGCCTTTTATTATGTAGGAAATGGTGGTAACTTTGGAAAAACTCAAATTGAAGGATGGGCAAAAAATAATTTTGGAGATGGAACAAATACAACTTTAGGGAATCTTACGCTAGATATGAAGCAGGGGTCAAGATTATTTATTGCTCAAAATGTTGGAATGGACTTGTCTGATACAACAGGAGATGCTGTCTCAAAAGCTACAGGAGCACATATAAATGGAACTGACTATAAGACATTTATGCTGTACTTAAGCAACCTTACAATTAATCAGGATGTAAACTTGGATGATGCCAATGATGCATTCAATCAGCTTGAAATTTCAAATTCGTCAATAACGAATGCAAATACTAAGACTATTACAGGAACACAGGCTAATCAGGTTGCAATGGCTCAGGAAAATAACAAGGGTCTGTATGCAAGAAATAAGGTTACATTATCAAATGAAGGAACAATTAATTTAAGTGGTGCAGGTTCTACTGGAATGTATGCTAAGTTTGGAGAACTATACAACAAAGCAGCAGGGGTTATGACAATAGGTGATAAGTCAACAGCTATCTATGGAACTGAGGATTCATTGATTGAAAATGCAGGTAAGATTACAATAGGTTCTAATTCAACAGGATTGTATTCAGAAGGTTCTACAACACAGGCAATAAACAATCCAGGATTAATAGAATCAGCAGGAAATGATTCGGTTGCAATTTCTTACAAACCAGATGCGGCACTTTCTTCAGGAGTAATACTGGAAAATACAGGAAAAATCACTATGACAGGTGATAGAAATACGGCAATATATGCAACTGGAACACCAGGATATACAGCCAAGAACAGTGGAACAATAACATTGGGAGATTCAGCTTCAATTACTAGCCCTAACGTTGCACTTTACACTGAGCATAATACTGTAACACTTGAAAATACTGGAACAATAGATTCTGGAAATAATACAATTGGAATTTATGGATATAATGCAGAAAATTCAGGTAACTTGAAGATAGGAAATGCAGCAATTGGAATATATTCTCAAAATGGAAATGTAAATTTGACAGGTGGAACAATAACAACAGGAACAGACGAGGCAGTTGGAGTTTACACAGTAGGAAGCGGACAGACTGTTACAAATAGTGGAACTGCATTTAATATAGGGAACAATTCATTTGGATTTGTAAATGTTGGGACAGGAAATACAATAAATTCTAAAATTTCAAATGTAGGACTAGGAGATAAGAATGTATATGTGTATTCAAGTGATACATCAGGAACAGTAACAAATTCTACAAATATAGCTTCTACAGGAGGACAAAATTACGGTATTTATTCAGCTGGAACAGTAACAAATAATGGAAACATTGATTTTTCAAGTGGTTCAGGAAATGTGGCAGTTTACAGTATTAAAGGTGGAACTGCAACAAACAATGGAACAATCACAGTAGGAGAATCAGATATTTCAGCTGTTGACAGTAGTGGTAATCTGGCTCCTCTCTACTCAATAGGTATGGGTGCAGGATATGAAACAACTGATACAGGTAACATAATAAATAAAGGAACAATTAATGTAAACGGAAAACATAGTATCGGTATGTATGCAAGTGGTGCGGGAAGTACAGCGACAAATGACGGAAATATTGTGTTGAACGCAAGTAATACAACAGGTATCTATGCTGATAATGGAGCAACTGCAATAAACAATAACTCAATTACAACAGGTTCAGGGACTTACACAAATACAGTTGGAGTATATCTTGGAAAAAATTCAAAATTGATAAATAATAAAGGTGCGACTATCGACATAAATGCAAAAAACGGTGTGGGAGTTTACTTAAAAGGTGGAACAGTGGAAAACTACGGAACTATAAAAGTAAATGGAAGCACAAAAGATGAAGATACAATTTATGAATATACAGTGCCTGCAACAGGAAAGGGAGTAGGAGGAGTAAAAATTGATGCACCTGCGGGAGTCCCAACTGCCACAATTACTGTGAATGGAGTACCTCAAACACCAGTAGTTGTAAATACAATGGCAAAAAATCCAATATCTGTATCAGCTTCTAGCATTGGATTATATATAAATACTTCAGGAGTTAACTATACAAAATCAATAGACGGATTGCAAAATTTGACAAGTGAAGCAGATTTAATTATTGGATCTGAAGCTGCAGAATCAACAACTAGCAAATACATTTTAGTAAATGATCCTAACATAATAAATCCATATAGAATAGCAATGTTAAACAATCCAAATATCAAGTGGAATGTTTATTCAGGCTCAATAGGATGGATAGCGACTCCAACATTGGATTCAAACGGAGTAATAACAAGTCTATATATGGCTAAAATTCCGTACACAGAATGGACAGGAAGAGAGGAGTCGCCAGTAAATAGCACTGATACATTTAACTTTGCTGACGGGCTGGAACAAAGATATGGTGTGGAAGCCTTAGGTTCAAGAGAAAATCAATTATTCCAAAAATTAAATGGAATAGGAAATAACGAAGAAGTCTTGTTATATCAAGCTTTTGATGAAATGATGGGACACCAATACGGAAATGTTCAACAAAGAATTAACTCTACAGGAAACTTGCTGGATAAAGAGTTAAATCACCTTCAAAGAGACTGGAGAAATCCATCTAAACAAAATAACAAAATCAAAGTATTTGGTATGAGAGATGAATACAGCACAGATACTGCAGGAATTATTGACTATACAAGTAATGTTACTGGAGTGGCTTATGTTCACGAAGATGAAAAAATTAAGATGGGTAACTCTGACGGATGGTATGCAGGGGTTGTAAATAACAGATTCAAGTTCAAAGATATTGGTAAATCAAAAGAAAACCAAACTATGATTAAATTAGGGGTATTCAAAAAGATGTCACCTAGCAGCGATCATAACGGATCATTACAATGGACAATTGGTGGAGACGTGTTTGCAGGTATAAACGAAATGAAACGTAGATACCTTGTTGTAGACGATATATTTGAAGCTAAATCTAACTACAATTCTTATGGAGCGGCTTTAAAAACAGACTTAGGATACGACATAAGATTAAGCGAAAGAACACATTTCCGTCCTTACGGGGCATTGAAGATGGAATACGGAAGATTTAACAGCATCAAGGAAGACAGAGGGGAAATGAGACTAGAAGTTAAAGGAAACGATTACTTCTCTGTTAAACCAGAAGTAGGAATGGAATTTAAATTTGTTCAGCCACTAGCAGTAAGAACTAACTTATCAGTAGGATTGACTGCAGCTTATGAGAATGAACTAGGAAAAGTTGGAGATGTAAACAACAAAGGAAGAGTTAGATATACTTCAGCAGACTGGTTCGGAATCAGAGGAGAAAAAGACGATAGAAAAGGAAACGGTAAGTTTGACTTGAATATCGGAGTGGACAACACAAGATTCGGAGTGACAGTAAATGGAGGATATGACACTAAAGGTAAGAACGTAAGAGCTGGAATAGGATTCAGAGCTATTTACTAGAACGAAGATAAAATGTAGAATAAAAAGAGAGGACAGTAGAACTTAGGTTTTGCTGTTCTTTTTTTCATAAAAAAGGTATAATATTTATAAGAATAAAAGAAAAGTATAAATAATTCATTTAAAATTGAAGTCAAAATATGTAAGAATCATTGTGTTGTTAAATAACATAATAATCTTCTATTTTTATTTTAAATAGAAATTGTTGCATATTTTTTAGGAGGGATATTATGAAAAAAGTATTCATAGGAGTAAATATAATTTTATTGTGGATTACGATTTGGCATTTTTATAGATTTCCAATAACTGAAAATATGAGTTTGTCTTTGCACAATAAAAAAATTTATAGAAGACTGATATTTAATACAATTGATTCGATTGTTAAAGATAGAAATGACTTATTATTCAATATTAATTTTGGCGGGGAAGAGCAGGATGATGTAGGAAGAGCGTATGTGAAAGGATTGATGAAAAAAGGAGATGTGTGGATAGGATATGTTTACTCTTTTGATGAACTTGTAAAAGAAAGTCCAGCTTATGCTAGTAATCCACCAAATGGAGATGAATTGGCAGTGAAAGAATATGTAAATAAACATTCGGGATATTTTTATGTAACTTCAAATGAAACGAAATATCATTTGACAAAAGAAGAAATAATGAGAAAATTTAATTTAAAAAAATTAAGTTTAAAAAATCCTAAATTTTTTGTAGATAAGTTTGGGACGGATAGAGAATTGTCAAATTGGCATAAATATACTTATGAACTGCCACAAAGCAAACTAAAGGATGAGAAAGATATAAAGAAGGCAAAGAATATTGAAAAAAGAATAAAAAAGAGAAGAGTTTTTTGGATATTGAGTTTAATTCTTTGTTTAACATTGCAAATATTATTTTTAGTAAAAAATAAAAAGGAGACGATGCATAATGATTAATTTTATAGAAATAACGAATGAACTTTTTAAAAATAGCTTTGTAAATAAATTAACTGTAGAAGTTGTTTCTCTTAGGTTGCTGCTGGCAGTTGTATTTGGAGGAATTGTTGGATATACACGTGAAAAAGACAATAAGCCTGCAGGATTTAGAACGCATATATTGGTATGTTTTGGAGCGGCGGTTATTTCTATGGTACAGGATCAGTTGAGACTTAATATTTTGGAACTTGCTAGCGTAAATTTAAAATTAACTGGGGTTATAAAAACAGACTTGGGAAGACTAGGTGCTCAAGTTGTAAGCGGAATAGGATTTCTAGGTGCAGGAAGCATAATGAAAGAAAAGGGTGAAACTGTTGGAGGTATGACAACTGCCGCTGGAATATGGGCAACAGGCTGTGCAGGACTTGGAATAGGATGGGGATTTTATAATCTGGCAATTCCAGCAATAGTATTTATGCTTGTAATAATAGTAATATTTAAAAAATTTGAGCCTAAAATTGTAAAAAAAACAAAACTTTTAAAATTTGAAGTAAAATTCTTGGAAGATAAAAATTATGCTAAAGGACTTTTGGCAACATATGAAGTATTTAATCAAAAGTTGATAAAAATAACACAAATAGATAAAAATCAACCTGAGAATACAGCAATTTTTACTGTGAATATGGATGAAAAAATTGATATTTCTGATGTAATTGTATCGCTTTCAGCAATTAAGGCCGTGGAAGTTGTGAAAGAGAACTATAATTAAAAAAGGAGCTTTTGATGCTCCTAAATTTTTTATTTATCTCGATAATGTGAACCACATTGCCATATTTCTAATGTATTATTATAGTAAAACTTATTTAAAACCAAACTCAAAAGCTATGACTATTTTATTCAAACCATAAATTTATATAATTTTAGCAGTTTAATTTAAAATAGGTTTGAGTAT
>NZ_CALHQO010000405.1:0-2290 GCF_938036635.1 uncultured Leptotrichia sp. | reverse complement strand
TAGATTTTGAAAGAGAAAAAGAATTTTTAATTTCAGTAAAAAAAGAAAAAATGTTTGCTGTTAGACTACTTGAAAATGATGAGCTTTTGGGAAATATTGGATTTAATTCGTTAGATATTATAAACAGAAATGGTGCGTTGGGAGTTTTCATTGGAAATCCTAGACATCAGAGAAAGGGTTATGGAACAGAAGCTCTAAAGTTAATACTTGATTATGGTTTTTCATTTTTAAATCTGAGAAATATATCGCTAAGTGTATTTGAGTATAATGAACCGGCTTATAACCTATACAAAAAAGTTGGTTTCAAGGAAGTTGGGCGATTGCGAAAAGCCTTAGAAATTATGGGAAAAACGTATGATGTGATTATATTGGATATGTTAAAGGAAGAGTTTCAGTCGGTTTATATAAAAAGGGAACTTGAAAAAAGATATAATTTGTAAAACGTTTTTGACAAACAAAAACTTAATGGAGGGTAAAATGGCAGACATTATAAAAGATGAATTATTAGGTGAAATTGAATGTGTCGATGGATTTGAAACAGAGGTTAACTGGGTAAATAATAAAAAAATAGACGTGTATTTTGATATATCTGATTATCAGCTATTAAATGAGAAGGATGAGGAAAAGACTGATAAGGAAAAAATGGAAGACAGAATTAAAACTTTAAAGGAAATTCTGTCAGATGTCAATGGCTGGAATGAAAAAATTATAAAAAATTCGGCAGAAGTAATGCTGGAATTAGCAAACGACTGGTTTGATGTGGAAGATTATTATGAAGACGATGAAATTGATGAATTTGTTGAAGATATGAAACAAGTGTTATCAGAAGAAAGTGCTGAAAAATTGAGAGATAGTGAAATAACGCAAGAAACAATGGAAAAAATAATGTCTGTGGAAAGACTGACTATTTATGGAGATGGGAATTTCAGTATTTATCTTTCAGATAACGATATGATATTTTCAGGACATATAATAAATGTTCTTGCAAATATTAATGGGGAATTTTCTGAAGGGGATATAATGGGATAGTTTTAAATAAAATTTTATTTATAGTAAAATCATTTTAAATTTTGAATTTAGTGGTTTTGCTATATTTTAATATACGCATAAAGAAGAGGAAATGGAGAAAATTATGGAAATATTGAATGTTGGATTAGGGGAAAATTCTTATGATATTGTAATTGGAAAGAATTTTTTTGATAAATTTCCTGAATATATTGAAAAAATTTATAATGGCAAAAAATTATTTGTGATTACTGATTCTAATGTGGATAAAATTTATAGGAATCAATATGAGAAGATGTTTAAAGGCTTTGATTATACAATTTATGTGCTGGAAGCTGGAGAGAAAAATAAGCATATTGGTATAATGCCAGGAATTTATTCAGCAATGGTAAATGCAGGGCTTACAAGAAAAGATATGGTTGTTGCATTTGGTGGCGGAGTTGTTGGAGATATTGCTGGATTTGCGGCAGCCAGTTATATGCGTGGGATTGGATTTATACAGATACCGACGACTATTGTTTCACAGGTCGACAGCAGTGTTGGAGGAAAAGTCGGTGTTGACTTGCCTGAGGGGAAAAATCTTGTTGGGGCATTTCATCAGCCGAAACTTGTTTTAATTGACAATTATTTTTTGAATACATTGACGGACAGATATTTTTATGACGGATTTGCGGAAATTGTAAAATATGGATGTATTTATGATAAGAAGTTTTTTGACAGGCTTGTGGAAATAGTGGAAACAGTAGATGGTTCTTATGATGATGGAAATTATAAACAGAAATTGCGTGAACATCTGATGAAGTATGTGAATGAGCTTGTTTACCGTTCATGTGAGATAAAGAAGGAAGTTGTGGAAAAAGATGAGAAGGAAAGCAATTTGAGAATGATATTGAATTTTGGACATACTATCGGGCATGCAATAGAACAGTTTACAAATTATGAGAAATACTCACATGGAGAAGCAATTTCTGCTGGAATGGTAGATATTACAAAAATTGGGGAGAAAAAAGGATTTACTAAAAAAGATGAATTTTTAAAAATTGAGAAATTGTTGAAGGCATTGAATTTACCGACTGAGATTGAATATCCGAAAGACAAGATTTCTGAAATTATGAAAAGGGATAAGAAAAGTACGAGCGATGGAATTAATTTTGTAATTTTGAAGGAAATTGGGGAAGTTGAGATTATGAAGATTGGGGAAAAGGAAATTTTTGAGTAAATTTTAGGTTGTAAAAATGAAAATAGTTAAGCAAAGAAACTGAAAAGGTCATACGCTGTCTGACTT
>NZ_CALHQO010000404.1:0-16471 GCF_938036635.1 uncultured Leptotrichia sp. | reverse complement strand
GTAATTACTTCGGGGCAGGATTGGCTGATTATCCTTTCCTTAGTATTGATTGAGTGTTTGCTTTCGGTTGATAACGCAATTGTGTTGGCCGCCCAAACACGAGTTTTACCAACGTTAAAGGAACAAGAAGAATCACTTTTCTACGGGATTTGGGGTTCGTACCTTTTCCGGTTTCTGGTTATTGGCTTAGGAACCTACTTGATCCACTTCTGGGAGATTAAGGTTCTTGGTTCTATTTACCTAATGTACTTAGTTTACCGATTCTTCAGTGCTAAGTTTTCTCATAAGCAAAAGAAAGAAAAGAAACCGTTAATTCATCGTTTAGGCGGAAATTTGACGGGAAGAAAACTGTTCTGGTCTGTAGTTGCCCAGATTGAAATGATGGATATTATTTTCTCCATTGATTCTGTGTTAGTGTCCTTAGCAATTTCAAACAACCCAGTAATCGTCCTGATCGGGGGGATTATTGGGATTGCATGTATGCGTGGAGTCGCCGAAATTATTATGAAGTTAATGCGGAAGATTCCAGAACTGGAACCAATGGCGTATGTCTTAATTTTCATTATTGCAATTAAGCTCTTCTTAACCATCCCGGCAATCGACATTGAAATACCATCTGGTTACTTCGGAGCATTTGTCCTCATTGTCTTTATCGTTACGATGATCATTCACTATCTCCGTCAACCAAAACGAAAGGAAGAATAACAATGGCAACAGTTGTGACTGACCAGACCTTTGCTGAGTTGACTAGTTCTGCACCAGTAGTGGTGGTTGACTTTTGGGCTCCGTGGTGTGGCCCCTGCAAGATGATGGCTCCGGCATTGGAGAACCTTGAAAAAAAGTATGCCGGCAAAATTAAATTTTTGAAGTTGAATGTTGATAATAATAAGGAAAATGCTGCTAAGTACAAAGTAATGAGCATCCCAACCTTAATTCTTTTTCGGGATGGCGTTGCTAAAGAAAAGGTAACTGGCTTCTACCCTGAAGCTAAGTTGGATCATTATTTTGCAAGAAAAATTTATAAGAATTTCTTGATACGGAAGTACACCACTAAAATATCACTGCTCTAACTTTATAAAATTTAATTGACAAACAACCTAAAAATGAAGTAAAATTTTAACAAATACTACAGGAGGAAACTTAATGGCAAAAACAAAAAAAACAAGAACTAGAACTAAAAATAATGAAATAAATATAACATTTTCAGCAATTTTTACAGGAATTATCGGAGCAGTCCTAGTATCTGCAAGTTCCTTTTACATCGTGCTGAAATTTGGAGCATTACCATGGCCTACAATAATGGTTACACTTTTATCTATGATGACTCTAAATTTCTTTAAAAAGGCTAATAATAAAGAGATTACAATTACACATACAATTATGAGTGCTGGATCAATGGTGGCTGGCGGAGTCGCTTTCACAATGCCTGCTTATCTTATTTTAGGCGGAAAGCTTACGGATATTAATCAGCAGCTGTTATTTTTGACTATTTTGATTGGAAGTATTGCTGGAGCATTTTTATCGTATATTTTTCGTACAAAGCTGATTGAAGAGGAAAAATTGGAATTTCCAATCGGAGAAGCGGCATATAACCTTGTAAATTCTGGAAAAAATACAGGAAGTATCCGTTATGTCGGTTTTGGGACATTATTTAGCTCTATTGTTGCTCTCTTGCGTGATTTTAATTTTTCAAAAGGAAAAGCTCCTATTATTCCAGCATTAGTTTCACTAAAAAATGTGCCTTTCAGCTTTTATGTTTCGCCTCTTTTAGTCGGAATCGGGTATGTGCTTGGATTTTTAAATACATTTGTCTGGTTTTTAGGTGGCGCTGCTGTTATTTTTGTTGGGGAACCGCTTGCAAAAATGTTTAAAATTGCTGATTTTCCCATTATGAAAAATAGTTTTGGAATGGGATTTATGATTGGAATCGGAATTGCTGTAATTTTAAAAATTATTTTTTCAAATAAATCAAAGAATAATTCAGAAAATAGAAGTATCATTACCAAATTATTTATTTTATCAGCCGTTTCAATAACTATAATAATTTTTATTTATAAACTTCCAATATTTCTTGCATTAGTTTTAGTCCTAATCTCGATTTTATGTACAATAATCGCAGGTTATTCGACTGGAAAGACTGGAGTTAATCCAATGGAAATTTATGCCATAATCACAATTCTGGTAATTTCATTTTTAAATAAAATGTTAAACGGATTAAACATTGGCGGAATAAAATTTTCTACAAACTTAAACACTCTGACGTTATTTTTACTGGCTTGCATTATAGCAGTAGCATGCGGACTTTCTGGCGATATTCTAAACGACTTTAAATCAGGATATAAAATGAAAGTAAATCCATCAGAACAGCTTTTTGGTGAATTAATCGGCTCAATTGCAAGTTCTTTTGTAATAACATTCTTATTTTTTGTATTTTTCAGAGTCTATAAAACTATCGGTCCAGTAGAAAATACCGATTTGATAGCATTACAAGCCTCAATTGTTGCAACAGTAATAAACGGAATTCCGTTTTTGAATATTTTCTTTATTGGACTTGCGGCTGGACTGCTTTTAAGCCTGTTAAATTTACCAGTTTTAACTTTTGGAATTGGAATCTATGTGCCGTTTTATTTAACTTCAACTGTATTTTTAGGCGGACTTGCAAGTTTTTTTGGAAACAGAATTTCACAAAAATCTCACTCAAACCTGCTTTTAATTTCTAATGGATTAATGAGCGGAGAAGCGATTATAGGCGTTATTTTATCAATTGTTGCTTATATTAAGCTGTTTGTAAAATAAAAAAATATCTTTATATATTTAAATTTAGACAAGATTTTGAGTTTAATCTTTTAATAAACTCACTAACAGAAAGGAAAAATAATGATTTTAGGATTTGATATCGGAAATACACATATTATACCGATTTTTTATAATGAAAATGGTGATATTCTAGCAACATTCAGAATACCGACACATCTGGAATTTACCGAAGATACTCTTTTTGTAATGTTAAAGGAATTTGCAAAAAACAGCAATTTAGAAATTTCAGATATTAAAAATATTGTTGTTTCATCAGTTGTTCCAAATATTAACGAAAATTTTACAAGGCTTGGAAAAAAATATTTTAACATCAATCCAATGTTTGTAACACTTGACAATGTAGAAAATGAAATAAAAATTTTGCCAAATATGGAACGTGGTCTCGGTGCAGACAGGATTGTAGACATTTTGGCAGCAAAAAAACTGTATCCAGAAAAGGAACTTTTAATAATTGATTTTGGTACAGCCACAACTTTTGACATGATAAAAGATTCCACTTATATGGGCGGCTGCATTCTTCCTGGAATCACACTTTCAATAAATGCCTTATTTAGCAATACCGCTGCCTTGCCAAAAATTGAATTTACTAATCCTGAAACAGTTTTGGGAATAAATACAATTTCACAAATAAATGCTGGTATCTTTTACGGAAATGTTGGTGCAATAAAAGAATTGATTTTACAATACAAAAATTCCTTTCCAAACGCTTACGTTATCGCAACTGGCGGACAGGGACAAAAAATTTCAGAATATATCGAAGAAATTGATGAATATGTAGCAAAACTTGGAGAAATGGGAATTTTTGAATTTTATAAATTACAAAGAGGAGAGAAAGATGAAAGTAAAAGTTAAATTGAATACTGTTCAATATGAATGTGAACTGGAGATAATGGAATCGTATTGTAATATACCTTTTATTTCAAATAAGGAATTACAGTTTTATGTGAAATATGCTGGACTGCAAATAACTCCTAACGTATTAAATCAACTTTCCGAAGAAGCCAAAAATCAAATTTATAAATATATAGGAGTTATGGATATAGTCTGGTTTGATATTGCTAAGGTCTATATAACAAACATAACAGCGTACAGTATAGAAATAGGATTTTCAGAAAATATGCAAATAATGGAAGAAATATACAGTGATTTTGATTCAAATATCCCTATAAATGAATTTGAGACTGGAATTTTATTTCCAAACCTTCCAGCAAGATTTTTATTTCAGACATTAGGAGATATTTATGTAGAATTCGATACGAATGATTTAAATATACTTGATTTTAAAATTCATGACAACATAAAAAAATTGATGTGTTCAAAAGGATTAGATGATAAATTCAAAAAGTATAATTTAAAAAACAATATTTAAAAAAGGAAATAAAATGAATAAAATAGCAAAAAATATATTAATCGGCTCAATAATTACAATAGCTGGAGCAGTTGCAACTCAAAATGTTGTTGCTGGACTTCTTTACCATGAATATAAAATCAAGACTTACTATGAAAAAGATGACAAATCTCGGAAAAATCAGGATTTTATGGTGCTTCTTCATGGTATTTATGGGAAAAGTTCAGATATGGAAAGTATTGCACAAAAATTTAAGAATGATTACAGGATTATCAATATTCAATATCCTACAACTAAGGACACTGCTGAAGAGATTGTTGAACGTTATATAAAGCCAAATATTGAGGATATTAATGGGCAAATTTATGCAGAAAATCTACATAGAAAAATAGAAAATCAGTATTATGAAATTGACGAAAATGGTAAACGAAAAGATAAAAAAAATGATGAAAATACACAAAAAAATATAAAGATTAATTTTGTGGCACACTCGATGGGAACTGGGATTTTACGATATTATTTAAAGGAAAATCCTCTTGAAAATTTAGGAAAAGTTGTATTTATTTCACCGCCATCCCACGGAAGCCATCTAGCAGATGTTCCATTTGTAGACAAACTTCCATTTATGCTTGGAAAAGTCGTTCCACAATTTAGCACAAAAAAGGATAGTTTTGTAAATCAGCTTGGCGAACCTAATTACGATTATATGATTCTGATTGGAAATAAGACAAATAATCCGCTGTATTCTATGATTATTCGTGGAAAGGACGATGGGATGGTGCCTTTGGAAACTGCAAAAATGGAATCTGATAATTTTAAAATTATTAATAATACTACTCACACGAGTATTTTGAAAGATAATCGAACAATGAAGGAGATTTCTGACTTTTTAAAAAGTCCTGATATAAAAGAAAATGATGAAAAAAAAGACGACAAAACGAACTAACTACACAACCAAAAAAACTACAAGAACAAGAAATATTCCAAAAGCTGAGCAACCTTTCTTAGAAGGGATTTCCTGTGATATCTATGTTGGAAAAAAGGCTGGCATTAGTGTACGAAATGCAATCCAAAAAGCCAAGAAATCAATCACGGTAATCTCTCCCTTTTTAAGTGGGGATATGATAACTGAAGATATTTTTAGTTCATTAAACAAAGACGTGCAGGTAAATATCGTTTCAAAAGATAATGAAAAAATTTATCCTTTTTTACGAAAAAACTTATTTAAATATCATTCAATACTAGGTTTTGGAAAATTCATTCTTCTCTTTGGAAAAATTATACTAACAGCACTCTATTTAATTTTGTCGGTTGCAGCACTAGAAATTTTTACACTATTTCTTTTTGATATTTCCTTTACAAAGTCTGTATTTCCAATTACAAAAAACAATCTTTTAGTTTTAATAATTTTTCTAGGAATTTTTACATTTTTTCTAAGAACAGCAATAAAAAACAACGAATTTTACTATTCGTTGCGTGATAATTTTAATATTCATATTTTAAGCAAGAACTACGATCTTCACAGCAAAATCTACATAATTGATAATAAAATTGCATTTTTAGGCTCCTTAAACTTTACTGACACAGGATTTATGCTAAATCACGAAACTTGCATAAAAACAACCGACAAAACTGCAATTAAGCACTTAAATAACGTTTATAAAGATTTACTGAAAGTAAACCCAGTATCACTAAAAGAATTGAAATATAAAATTAGCAAAAAAAATTAGAGTTGCCTAGTTTAACTATTTAGACAACTCTTTTTTTAAATACAATTACAATTAATCTATTGGATTATAGCTTCCGTCCCATTCCAACCCTAAACTGTTAGCATAATCAAAGTTATCTGTTGCAAGTTTACCAGTTCTCTTATTTACAGTATAACTGAACAAACGTGGCTCAACATTTGGATCTCCACCGCATTTCATATTATTGCTTCGCACATCAATTTCAAATTCCTCATCAGTTTCATCAACATAAAATCTCATGCATTTTGTCCCTTGACTACCACCAAATTTATGCTTAGCTATTGAATTTTGCACAAGTCTCAAAGCTTCATTCTCACTTCTTACAGGTGCAGCGTTTGCCAATCCCGCACATACCAAAGAAAAAATCAAAACACCAATCTTTTTATTAAAAATTTTTTTCATCAAAATCACCTTCTCTTTCAATCTTTTACATATTAATTATACCATATTTTTTTGGAAAACAGAAAATTATAAAAAAATTATTTTATCAGTTTAGTATATTTGATACAAAATCCTGCTTTTTCAAAAATCTACTCATCTTTCAACTGATTCAACAATTCCTCAACATCAATTTTCTTAACTTTCCCATTTTTCAGAAAAATTTCAACACGGCGATTATTGTATCTTCCAATTTCTGTATCATTTGTATCAACTGGATTTTCAGAACTTTTTCCAGTTATTTTACTAATTTTTATATCTTTTCTCAATCCATTTTGTTTCAAAAATTCAGACATTTTCTCAGCTCTTGAGAAAGATAATTTCTTTTTATTTTTTTCAGTTTCATCAGCATATCCAATAATTACAAATTCTTCATTCTCAAGAAAAACATTTAATAAATATTCTATTTCGCCTTTAATTTCCCGTTTTTCAATCTCAGTCACTTCTTCTTTATTAACAGGAAACCCTCTTAATTATCATTTTCACAATTTTTCCATCTTTATCTACAAATCTAATCGTAGTCCAATTTTCACATATTGCTCCATCAGGACACAATTTTGGAAGTTTATTTACTATTTCCAAATTTTTCTTGGCAATTTCAGAACCATTTTTTATTGCCAACCTATAATATTCTTTTGCCTTAGGAATATTTCGAGAATTTTTATCTTTTGCATACAAATTCCCCAAATTATTAATCGCCTTTTTATCTCCATTTTTTATTTTTTCTTCCAATTGCTTTACTTTTTGAAAAAACTCATCATATGAAGAAATATTAGCCATCTCATTATTTTTTAAGTTGTCCGAAAATAAATTAAATCCTAAAATTATTGTGAAAAGTAAAATTATTTTTTTCATAAAAACTTATCCCTTCTAAATTTTTATAATTTTTTATTCATCCACTAACTGTTTTTTTAATTCAAAAACATTAACAGGTTTTGGTTCAACTTCATTTTTTATTATAATTTCCACTCTCCGATTATTGTATCTTCCTTCGACCGTATCATCGTTATCTACTGGATTTTCAATTCCTCTGCCAATTATTTTTGTAAATTTTAATCCTTCTTTCAATCCAGCCTCTCTAAAAAATTTAGCAAATTTCTCCGCTCTTTTCAACGAAATTGATTTTTTTTCTCTTGAATCACTATAACCGACAATTTCTAAATCTGCACTTTCAAAAAGTCTATTCCAAACTTCTTTTGTTGCGGATTTCATAAAATCTTTTTCACTTTCATTTAACTCTTCTCCATCTACTTTGTATCCTCTAACCACATATTTATATTCATTTCCTATTTTAAAAGGTATAATCCAAGTCCATTCATCAAAAACACCAGGAGTTATAGGAAAGGGGATTTTCTCTACCAGTTCTAAATTTTTTTTCGCAACTTTAGAGCCATTTTCTATTGCTAAATTGTAATATTTTTTAGCTTCTCTAATAAAATTATTTCTAGCATAATAATTAGCTAAGTTATTAATCGCCTTCTTGTCTCCACTTTCTATTTTCTTCTTAAATTCTTCAACTTTTTCACTAAATTTTTCAAAATCAAAGTCCATAAGTGAATACCCAATCATTTCTCCATCTGAATTATAAAATTGTCTTACATATTCATCAGAAAACAAATTAACTGCCAAAACCAATACAAAAAATAAAACTATTTTTTTCATAACAAATTCACTCCCTTATAATATTAAAAACTCAGAACCTCATTAAAGTAATTTACTTTATACATCAAGTGCCTCTCTCAACTCCTCTATGCTGTCATATCCCTTTACACTATCATCTTTTGCTATCCGTCTTCCTTCTTCAATTGCTTTCATTGTTACTTCATTTGGCTCTTCTTCCAATTTCAATTCAAAAGGAATTCTATTTTCCCTAATCGCAGTTTTCAAAAACATATTTACAGCCGTTGTCATTGTCAGCCCAAATTTATTGAACAACTCATTCGCTTTTTCTTTTGTTTCTTTATCAACTCTAATACTTAAATTTGCATTTGCCATAACAAATACCTCCTTTTTTTCTTCATTGTATCAATTTTTAATTACATTGTCAACACAAAGCCATACAAAAAATAAATATTTTCTTTTTATATATTTCAATATTTTTCTACAACTTCCCAATTTCCACTTCCAATTTATCTAACAGCAAATCAAACTGCTTTGCCACAGCCTCGATTGTTTCAATTTTTGACAAATCAACTCCTGCCTTTTTAAGCTGTTCCATTGGGAAGTCATTTCCTCCTGAGCTTAATAATTGAATGTATTTGTCTAGTGTTTGCTTTTTCTCGCTTTCATCACTTGAATTTATCATTTTTTCATATAAAATCGCTGATGAGGCAAAGCAAGTGGCGTATTGATACACGTAAAATGGCGAGTTGAAAAAGTGTGGAACTCTTGCCCAGAAAATATAGATTAAATCATCTTTTTCGATTATGTCGCCGTAATATTTGTCAAACAAGTCTTCCATAATTTTGCTCAAAACTTCCGCTGTGATTGGCTCTCCAGCTTCTGCCAGCTTGTGTGCCTGATATTCATAATCTGCTAGCAATGCCTGAAAATAGAATGTTCCAACAATATTCCCAATTTCCTGCTCCAGCAGTGCGATTCTTTCTTTTGGATTATTGGTATTTTCCAGCATATAGTCAAGCAGTAATCTTTCGTTAAATGTGGAAGCCACTTCCGCTACGAAAATTGTGTAGTCTGCCATCGAGAAAGGCTGATTTTCGTCTGAATAAAGAGTGTGCAAAGTATGTCCCAGTTCGTGTGCCAATGTAAATACGCTGTCTAAAGTCTTGTTGTAATTTAGAAGCATATATGGGTGAACTCCGTAAACTCCAGCAGAATACGCTCCTGTTCTTTTCCCTTTTGCCTCAAATACATCCAGCCAGCCTTCTGAAATCGCTTTTTTCATTTTTTCTACATAATCTTTTCCAAGTGGAGCAACTGAATTTAACACTATTTTCTTCGCATCATCGTACTCGTATTCCTTGTCAAATTCTATTAGATTAATTGAGCCGTCAAAATTATAATATTTTTCAAGTCCTAAAATTTTCTTTCTCAATTTTAAATATCTTTGCAATGGTTTTGTATTATTTTTCGCCGTATTGACAAGATTTAAGTAAATTTCTTCTGGAATATTGTCACTCTCCAGATGGCTTAATAAAAATGAATCGTAATTGTAGGCTTTCTTTGAAGCAATTCCCTTTTGCAAAATTGAGTTATAAATTGCAGCAATCGTATTTTTTTTCTTTTCATAAATTGTATAAAACGTCTGAAACATCAGTTTTCTGTCTTCCTGATTTCTATTTGTAGACAAAATCTTAGAATAATTGGCAGGCGTTACATCCACTTTTTCTCCTGAACTAAGCGTAACTTGAGGCCACTCCACATCCGTAACCGTAACTTCCGAATAAATACTTCTCGGTGCTGAAAAGAATGAGCTGTAGTACGACAGTAATTTGCTTTCCTTTTCTTCCAGAATATGCTTCTGTAATCTAAATAAATTTTTCAGTCCAAATCTATAATCATCAAATTCTTTTTTTTCAATCCATTTTTCAATATTCTCACGATTATCAACCAGTTCCGAATTTACCCAGGATAATTCAGTAGAAATCTCTGCAAACAAAAACTGCACCTTCTGTAAATGCTCCACAGCCTCCTTATCCGATGAGTTCAAATCCCTCGCAAGCTGAGGATAACGATACAATTTATAAGAAATCTTATCCATTTCCTCCTGCTTCTGAAAAAACTCCAATAACTTTCCTTCATTCCCAAATTGCCCTTTAAACCCAGCCAATTCTTTTTTCAGCTCACTAACTTTCTCAAAATCTTTCTCCCAAGCTGAATAATTTTCATAAATATCCGATAAATTCCATTTATATTCCTGTTTTATTTCACTTCTTTCCATTTTATTTTTTCCTTTCTAAAATTAACTAAAGTATAGTAAAACTTATTTAAAATCAAACTCAAAAGTTATAACTATTTTACTCAAACCTTAAATTTATATAATTTTAGCAGTTTAATTTAAAATAGGTTTGAGCATATAATCAAAAAACTCATATATTGTTATGATATTATACCTTTTTTAGCAAATTTTTAAAAGATATTTTTTATAATTTATGCAAATTCCAAGTTTATTTAATTTTTATTTCCTTTAAAAATTAGCTTTTATTTGATATAATGATTATAAAAAAGGATTATTGCTGTAAATATAGCAATTCTATTTTAAAATGTGAGTATAGAGCTAGACCGCATATATGGTTATTTTTACTGCTTTTTAAATAGATTGACTATAAAATCCAATATATACAGGAAAGGGCTGAGAAATATGAAAAAAATGTGGGAAGGTCGATTCCATAAGGAAACTAATAAATTGTTAGAAAAATTTAATGCATCAATTACATTTGATAAAAGAATGTATGAGGAAGATATTACAGGAAGTATTGCACATAGCCGAATGCTTGCTAGGCAAGGGATTATTGCGGAAAATGAACAAAAAGATATTGAAAATGGGTTGCTTCAGATAAAGGATGAAATTGAAAAGGGAGAATTTGAGTTTAGAATTGAAGATGAAGATATTCATATGTCGATTGAGAAAAGGCTGACACAGATTATTGGGGCTGTGGCTGGGAAATTGCATACTGCTAGAAGCCGAAACGATCAGGTGGCTCTTGACGTGCGAATGTATGTACGAAAAGAAGCTCGTGAAATCTCAAATTTACTTGTAAAAATGGAAAATGTACTGCTAGAGCTTGCTGAAAAATATAAAAGTGTTATTATTCCTGGATATACACATTTACAAAGGGCTCAGCCAATTTTATTCTCTCATCACTTGATGGCTTACTTTCAAATGTTTAAAAGGGATATTTCGAGAATTGAGGACTTTCTCAAAAGAAGTGATGAAATGCCACTTGGAGCAGGGGCATTGGCTGGAACTACATTTAATCTTGATAGACATTTTGTGGCAGAAGAACTTGGATTTTCAAAACCTACGGAAAATAGTCTTGATTCTGTAAGTGACAGAGATTTTATAATTGAGCTTGCAATGATTATTTCAGTAATTTCAATGCACTTGTCAAGATTTTCAGAAGAAATTATTATCTGGTGCACATCCGAATTTTCATTTATAAATCTAGATGATGCCTTTGCAACTGGCTCTTCAATTATGCCACAGAAAAAAAATCCCGACATTGCTGAACTTGTAAGAGGGAAAACAGGCAGAATCTACGGAAATCTTATGGGAATCTTAACAACAATGAAAGCACTTCCGCTAGCTTACAACAAGGATATGCAGGAAGACAAGGAAGGAATTTTTGACTCAATTGACAATATCAAATTATCCATTGAAATTTTCTACCTAATGCTTGATACAATAACAGTAAATAATGAAAAAATCTATGCTTCAATGCGGGCAGGATTCCTAAACGCAACAGATGTAGCCGATTACCTTGCAAAACACAACGTTCCATTCAGACAGGCACATAAAATCGTTGGAGAAATCGTATCCTACTGCGAAGATAAGAAAATCGCAATTGATGACATGAAACTCGAAGAATTTCATAAATTTTCTGACGTTTTCAAAGATGATATTCTTTCAGAAATCACAATCGAAAACTGCGTAAACAAGCGAAATTCATTTGGTGGAACCTCCATAAAAAATGTTGAAATGCAAATTGAAAATGGAAAGAAATTTTTAGAAACTTTATAATATTACCCTTATTTAAAAATGAGAATAAATTTTTATAATTAGGTTTCATCATCATTCAACTTTTTTATTTTTTATTTTTGTAGGATTGCTCATTGCCGCAAAACCTTATCTTGCAGTAAAGATTTATCCTGATAATTAAAATTGTGGCAAGATTGCTACGCAATACCTATGGCTAGACTACGACTCTTATTTACTCAACTCCGAAACTCCTCCTTTCAGTCGTCAAACAATCGTAGTTGAGCAACTAAAAGCTCCGTCAGTTTATTAAAAATAAAAAAGTTATTTTGTTATAACATAACCATTTTAACAAAATACTAGAAAAGTAAATCTATAAATTATTTTTTATACACTTCAATAATTTTATTAATAATTTCAGTTGTGGAAATGTTATCCACGAAGGATAAAATCTTTACTTCTCCGCCATTTTTTTCAACAACTTTTGTTTCTGGCAAGTCTTCTTTTTTGTAATCTCCGCCTTTTACGTGAATATCTGGCTTTAAAATATCCAGCAGTTTTTCTGGTGTTTTTTCATTAAAAATTACTGTATAGTCTACAAATTTTGTACCCAAAAGCACAAATGCTCTATTTGTTTCACTATTTATAGGTCTTTTATCTCCCTTGTTCACTTTAACTGAAGCATCGCTATTTACACCGACAACCAAAACATCGCCTAAATTTCTGGCTTCCTCTAGATAAGTCAAATGCCCAACATGTAAAATATCAAAAACTCCGTTAGTAAAAACTACCTTTTTCCCAGCCTTCTGCAATCTCACTATTTCATTTCTCATTTCATCAGCAGTCAGCAAATTATCTTTAAAACTTTTTTCCAATTTTCTCTCCAATATATTCATCTATTCTATTTATAATTATAATGTTTTTAATTCATAATTTACTCAATCCCTAAGTTTATTTAATTTTAAAAAGGTTTGAGCATACATCAAATTATACCACATTTTTTCCAAAAAAAGAAAATTTTTCTATTTTTTTTCAACTTTTATTTTTTCTAATTCCAACAATTTGATTTTAAAAAGTTTTAAGTATATTCTCACAATTTTTTTATTAAAAAAGAAAAAGAAGCATAAGCTTACTGCTTTTACTTCTCTTAAATTTTAAAATTTTATTATTAGCACCTTTTTATCGAAATATTTTTATAAAACGTTTTTGAGTTTTATTACAAGTATAACCTATATTCTCATAAAATTTATGTGCTTCTGAACGATGAGAACCCGAATTTAATCTAATGAAATTAATATTATTGTTTAAAGCATACTCTTCAACAAAAACCATCAGTTTTTTCCCTATACCCTTGCCTTGAAAATTGGAATTTACTGCTAATCCTAATACATTTAACCCAATATCACTATATAAACTTTCATACATCTCTGCGTGAACAAAACCAACAACCTTACTTGTTTTTTTGTCTTCATATACTGCGATAATATGATGTTTATAATCAATAGATAATTTTTCAATTTGCGTCTTGACAGTCTTAATATCAACATTATATCCTAACTCATCTTTACAAATTTCTTGTATATACTTCGCATCTAGTATATTAATCTCTCTTATCACACTTTTACCTCTATAACTTCTAATTTTTCATATTTACTTTTTTCTATAATAAATACTTCAACCTTAGTATTATTTTATATACATTTATTTAGAAAAATCCGTTATCAGCATTTCCATTTCAATTTTATCTTCAAGCTCAACATCCATAATGTATCCCCATAGTATATTTGTTTGGTCTGCTCCAAATTTTTCATTTATAATCATAGTTATTTCCTGTAAATCCGTTAATCCAATGTCTGGTCCTGCTGTAATGCTTAACAGTATCTTTCTCGCTTTTGGAAGATTTTTTATAAAAGGGCTGTTTATTATTTGTTCTGTAGCAAGTTTTACCTTATTCTGACCTTCACCTTTACCAAATGCCATTACACCTTCTCCTAAATTTCCTAGCATTATTTTTATATCATCAAAATCAAGATTCACTATCCCTTGTTTTTTTATTAGATTTGTTATAAATTCTACATTTTTTATAAAAATTTCATCTCTTTTTTCAAATAATTTATCAAAAGTTGCACTTAAATCTGCTTCCATTAATTTTTTAAGAGGCAAAACTATAACAGTATCAGAAACTTCTTCTAATTTCTTGATTTCTTCAGCTTCTCCATTTGAATTAATTGATGTAGCAACTACAACCACTGTTAATATTCCCATTGTTTTTGCAACTTCTGAAACAATGTAGGCAATTTCGTTATTTTTCTTTTCCGACATTTCTGTCAAAATAAATACTAAATTAGTATTTTTCAATGCACTCTGCACTTTTTCACTTAAATCTTCAGAAACCAATATTTTCGATTCTACATTCAGTTTATCCAAATTCCCTTGGTTTGTATCAATTCCCACAAATCCAACTTCTGCAATCTCTTTTTTCATCATCTTATTCAAGACATCATTTCCCACTGTACCAATTCCAATAACTTTTATTCCAACACCGTCCATATTTTTCTCCTTTATATATAAAGTTTTCTTTTTCCAGATTTTAACATATTTTTACCAAATATATTCTATTTTTTATACAACTTTGCCTTTTCTTCTAATAATAAAAACTCAATCGTATGCTTTATATAATCCATTGACATATTATGTATTTTTTGATTGTATAGTTTTATCGCTGTTTTTTTAATTTTTTCTTTATTAGCATAAATAAATCTTAATTCCTTTAAAATTAATTTCTTATAGCTTTCATCCGTTTCCTTGTGAATATCATAATATTTAATTACTGTTTTATCAAAAATTGGAATCATATTGCTTATTTTTATAGTTCCCAGTAAAATGTTTCTTTGTTTATCAATAATTCTAATAATAAAATTATTTGACTTTCGTATTTTTCTATTAGTATAATCATTTTTTTTATTTGGAGATGATAATGGTGCCAAATAATCACAATTATTCACTTTTAAAAGCACCCCAATATATTTTCGTGTTTTTGTATAATTTTCTCCTGAATAATTTAAAACTCTATTGTCAAAAAGTTTCAAATAATTTATATAGCTTTCATCCACTTCATATAACTTCATAAATCCCCCTCGAAAAAAAGCTACCATAATTGGTAGCTTTGCATTTAAAGTTGCTTCATTTTAAGGCAGTGCAACACCTGTTTTTATCTGTCCTTCATTTTAAGGTAGTGGAACACCTGTTTTTATCTGTCCTTCATTTTAAGGTAGTGGAACACCTGTTTTTAAACTTTTTCTTTCAATGTAATTATATCATATCTAATTGATTAGTCAATACTTTTTCTTTTTTTATTTATAAATTTTTAAATTATTTTTATTAATTGCAAAAATCTGTTGCAATCAAATATACTTTTACACAGCTCCCTTTTTGTTCAAAATCTTCAGAATTTTCAAATTTAGCTTCTTCAAAGACTGTTCCCCATGCGAGAAATAAGTCTGGATTTTCGGTGCTTTTGGCTACTGCTGTGGCAATTTGGCTTATTTCTTCCAGGCGTATGTCATTTCCTGAGGTTATATTCATTAGTATTTTTCCTGCTCCTTTTATTGAACGTTCTAAAAGTGGGGTATTTAGTGCCTGTTCTACCGCTTTTTTTGCTCTGTCCTCTCCGTCTGCTTTTCCAAAGCCTAATACTGTTTTGCCTGAATTTTGCAATATAGACTTAATGTCTGCAAAGTCTAAATTTACAATTCCCTGTTTTTTTATCAAATCCAATATTCCTTTTACAATTATCACAAAAGCTTTTTCTGCTTTTTCATAAATATTTATTGCTGGATTTTCTTTATATAGCTCTTTTAATTTTTGATATGGAATGACTATTATTGTATCCGTGAGATGTTTTAATTTTTTCTTTCCTTTTTTAGCAAGTTTTATTTTATTGGAGGCTTCAGATTTAAAGGGACTTGATACAACTGCGACTGTTAATATGCCCATTGTTTTTGCAATTTCTGCAATAACAGCTGAGGCAAAGGCACCAGTTCTTTCAGCCATTTCAGCTATAATAAATACCATATCTGCTTTTTCCATTTCTTTTTTAATTTGCTTTTTTAATCCTTCTACAGCTTCATAAGAAATCATTGAAGATACAAATATTTTTGTATCAGCTTTTGAATTATCTAGATTGCTCTTTTCAGTATCTACAGTTATAAAATCAGCTCTTATATCCTGTCTTGCTGTCATTTTATTTATTACATTATTTCCTGTTTTACCTATTCCTATAATTTTTATTTTTACTCCATTTAATGTTTTTTTCTTAATGTCACTTTTTTCTTCAACACATTCGGCAATGTCCCACATTGTCCAATCCTCCCAAATAATCTTGCTATAAATGTATTTCTTTTTTTATTATATGCAACTTTGGAGTATAACATATAAATCTTTGTTTTTTATTTTTTTATTTTA
>NZ_CALHQO010000403.1:0-1241 GCF_938036635.1 uncultured Leptotrichia sp. | reverse complement strand
CTTTTGCAAGTTCTTCGTTGATTCTGGCAATTTCCTTATCATCAATAATTCCGTTAACAATCGCCAGATATTTTTTCTCAAAAATCGAAAAATTTTGTAAAAATGCCTGTGCAAAACTGTTTTTGGCAATAGTAATCAGCCCAGATGTATTCATATCGAGCCTATTGTAAAATCGTGGCACTCGAACTTCACCATATTTTTCCAAAAAATGATTTACAATTCCGTTCGCAAGTGTAAAATCAGCTTTTTTCTGTGTTGGATGTGTCAACAAAAATGGCTCTTTATTCACAACCAAAATATCTTCATCTTCAAAAATAATATCAAGTGGCAGTTTAATCGGCTTAATGTCCGTCCCCTTTTTCTTCTCAATAATCCTCAAGTTTCCATGTGACGGCAATTTCTTAGTTAATCTTACCTGCTTTCCATTCAAAAAAACTTCCACATTTCTCAAACTTCGCCCCGAATAATTCTGCACTTCCCGTAAATATTGCGAGATTTTCATCCTCTGATGTTCCTTTTCGATTCTAAATTTTTTCATTATCTATACACATCCTTTTTACAAATTTATTTTTTTAATAACTTTTAGTTTTAAAAGTAAGTTGCTAAACAAATCTATTATTATACCATCTTCCTAGTTAAATAATAAAAATCAGAAAATTAACGGAATTAAAACCTTTTTTACAAAATTGTACTATTTATAATCTATGTACTTATAAAATATCCTTTAATTAAATTTAATCATTAAATATCCATATAAGGGATTTTATTTAGAGTTGTGAAAAACTACTTATTGTTAATAAATGTTTTTTCATAATTCTATGTTTTTTCTTCTTATAAAGCAAGGAAAATCAATCGCCATTTCCTTTTATTTCGCAATAAAAGTTATTTTAACAAATTTAAATAATGGCATATTAAAGATAATGGCGAAAGTGCTGCGCACTAACCCTGACTTGTCTAAGCATTTTTTGAAATATTCCCAAATTTTATTTGAGAAAGTAGTCTAAACTTTATTATTTGGATAAACTTGAAGTACTATGAAAACGAAACTCGTTAACGCTCACCTTCACAAATAAAGATTAGAACAACTCTATAAAATATATTTGCTATAAAGGTTCTAGCGAAAGAAACACATAAATGTGTTTAGTCGTTTTCATTCCAAAAAAATCACGACATTCTACATTAAATTATAAAGATTATATATTTAAGTTCTTAAATTTGAAAAACCTCAAATAAGAAAGTTT
>NZ_CALHQO010000402.1:0-1242 GCF_938036635.1 uncultured Leptotrichia sp. | reverse complement strand
AAATTGATATTATTGTATCTGGTATGAGTTCAACTGAAGAAAGAAAAAAATCAGTTGATTTTACAGATGAATATTACAAGTCAACACAAATGTTTCTTAAAAAGAAGGGAAATAACCAACTCACTTCAAAGGAAAGTCTGGCTGGTAAAAAAATTGGAGTTCAGTTAGGAACAATTCAAGAGCTGGAAGCTAGAAAAATAAAAAATGCAAATGTTGTAACAAATGATGCAACTGTTAATTTGATATTAGATTTGAAAAATGGGAAAACTGATGCAGTAATTCTGGAAAATATTGTTGCAAAGGAATATATTAAAAAAAATCCTGATATAGAAGTTTTTTATGAAGAAAAATTACCTTACGGTATGGCGATTGCTTTTAATAAAGGAAAAAATACAGAAAGAAGAAAAAAATAGGATAAATAAAGTATCCGATTTTTATTTGTACAGAAAAGTTAAAATGTACGACAGTTTTTATGAGCAGTACAATTATCTTGAAATTCTGGCATTCAATCAAAAGAATGATAAACTGAATGTAAAAATTAGAAATGTAGATGATGGCTATGTTCAGGATTTTACTTTTGACAGTTTCAAAAATTTTGAAAACTGGTTTAGGAAATATGCTATCTAACCTATTCAAAAATATCATTTAAAAAGCCCATATAATATCCATACAGCTCAAAAAATCAATTTTTGGTATAAATGCCATAAATAAAAATTTTGGATTGCAGGAGTTATATGGGAAAATTTGATATAATTAGCTCAATATACATAAAATTTCTTTCTCTAGTTATTCTTTTTTAGAATTTAAAATTTCATTCAATACATAAATCGCTCTTTCATTATTCTTATCTAACTCTAAAATTTCTTTTGCTATGTTCTCTGCCTCTTCATCATCCATTAAATATTCTGGAAGACCATAAAAACTTAGTAAAGTTACTAAATTTTTAAGATTTTTTTCAATTTTTACTGCTTCTCTAGCATGAAAAATACCAACAGCATAAGCTCTTTCTACACAACAAAATGTAAATGATAACAAACTTGTTGACAAATTCAACCAAATTACATTTTCTGTTTTTTTATACATATACTGTGAAAATCCATAAAAAGTAAAACTTTCTATAACATTAGCCATATTCCATATTATTTCATATATTTCTTGTTTATTAATATTCACTATTACTTTAATTCAGTCGCAAAGTTATAAAAAAAGTAATAAATAATCATGCCTTTTTCTTATGAAATA
>NZ_CALHQO010000401.1:0-1017 GCF_938036635.1 uncultured Leptotrichia sp. | reverse complement strand
TTTTCAACAGCCTTTTTCCAATGGATATAATATTTTTCCCTTAAATTGTCAGGTAAGTCTGGTGTAAATTCCTTGTTTAAACGCCAGTTTTTTTTGATTTCTTCTTTATTTTTCCAGAATCCAACGGCAAGTCCAGCCAGATAGGCGGCGCCTAATGCAGTTGTTTCGATAATTTCAGGACGTAAAACTTTTGTATTTAAAATATCGCTTTGAAATTGCATGAGAAAATTGTTTGCTGTTGCACCGCCATCGACTTTTAGAGAATTTATTTCAATACCTGAATCTTCTTTCATTGCGTTTATCAAGTCTTTGGACTGGTAGGCGATGGATTCGAGGGCAGCACGAATTATGTGGTTTTTATTAGATCCACGGGTAAGCCCAACGATTGTGCCACGGGCGTACATATCCCAGTATGGCGAGCCTAATCCAACAAATGCTGGAACTAAATAAACACCGCCATTATCATCAACTTGCTGTGCAAAATATTCTGTATCAGAAGCTTTGTCAAAAAATCTTAATTCGTCACGAAGCCACTGGATAACAGCTCCACCAATAAAAATACTTCCTTCCAGAGCATATTCCACTTTTCCGTCAATCCCAATGGCAATAGTTGTAAGCAAGCCATTATTTGATTTTATGCACTTGTTCCCAGTATTCATAAGCATAAAGCATCCTGTTCCGTAAGTATTCTTTACGTCTCCAGTATGAAATCCAGCCTGCCCAAACAGTGCCGCCTGCTGATCTCCAGCGATACCTGAAATTGGAATGGAAGTACCGTTTTCTTCGCCAATTGTAATTCCCATTCTTGTTTTTCCGTAAACTTCGCTTGAGTTTCTAACTTCTGGAAGCATACTTTCTGGAATATTAAGTTCCTTTAAAATTTTTTTATCCCATTCCAAATTTTTTATGTTAAAAAGCATAGTTCTGGAAGCATTTGTAAAATCAGTAACATGCACTTTTCCACCAGTCAATTTCCATACAAGCCAAGTATCAACCGTTCCAAAAAGCAGTTCCCCA
>NZ_CALHQO010000400.1:0-4793 GCF_938036635.1 uncultured Leptotrichia sp. | reverse complement strand
GCGGGCTCAGCGCGCGGTCGGAATGACACCGGCCGGCTGAAGTAGCATTCATGGCAATATTAATTTTACCAACATATTTTGCGAACAAGAAAAAGAAAAAACAAAAAGCTGAACTGATGGAAAGCTTGAAAGTTGGAGATAAAATAACGACAGTCGGAGGTATACAAGGAACTATTGTAAATATTTTAACAGAAACTGTAGAAATGAAAATAGATAAGAATGCTAGAATGACAGTTCTAAAATCGGCAGTAGACAAAATCGAAAAAAAATAAAATTGGTATTAGATATTATAATAAAAAAATAGGAGGAAAAAAATGAAAAGAATATTGTTATTACTATTACTTTTTGTGAGTGCGATTACATTTTCTGATACTTTGAAAAATATATCATACAATAATGGAAAAGTTATAGGAACATTTAGAGAAAATAAGCAAATTATGCCAAATGCATCAGTTACAAAACTAGGAAATGAAGATATTTTAATGCTAAGTTTTCCAAACAGTGAAATGGAAAGCAATGTTCAGGCATTTATTAATCAAAATGACCAGTATATAAGCAAAGTTTATACAACTCAAAGAAATGGAATGGTTGTTGTTTACGTTTACTTAAAACCATCTGTAACTTATCAAGTTGTAAGTAGAACTGGACAATTTCAAGTAACGTTAGATGGTGGAAAAACAGCATCAAGAAATAATAATTCACAAACATCAAGATATAATACAACAACACAAAGTCAATCAACTGCTAATACACAAACAGTACAAACGCAAACACAAAGACAGTCAAATACTTATACTCCTACTGGAAATAAAAAGTATACGATTGTTGTAGATCCAGGACATGGTGGACATGATTCAGGAGCAAGAGGAAATGGTTACAATGAAAAAGATATAGCATTACAAGTAGCAACAAGGCTAGCTAATAATCTAAGACAAGATTTTAATGTTATTATAACAAGAAATTCAGACTTTTTTGTACCGTTAGATACAAGAGCAAAAATTGGAAATGATGCAAATGCAGACTTTTTTGTAAGTATCCACTTAAACTCAAGTTCAAGTTCGTCAGCAAATGGAACAGAAGTATTCTACTATAGCAAAAAAGATCAAGGAAGCTATGCCGCACAAGTAGCAAAATTTGAAAATAGAGTTGATGGAAGTTATGGAGATGTGCCATTTTCAGACTTTATCTTAAATGATATTTTTTATAGAAAAAATCAAAAAACAAGTCAAGCTATAGCTGAAACTGTACTAGATAATCTTATTAATACAACAGGATTAAGAAGAAGAGGAGTATTTGGAGCAAACTTTGCAGTACTTCGTGGAAGTAACTCACCATCAATACTTGTGGAATTAGGATTTATGAATAATTATTCTGATTTATCACACTACTTGACACCAGAAGGTCAAGAAAGTGCAGCAAGTGCTATTGGTAATGCAATAAGAAGATACTTTAGATAACAGGGATATTATCCAAATTAGGAGAAATTTATGCCGAAAAAAGAAAAATTGAAAGAAAAGCCTAAAAAGAAAAAAGGTCTTTTAAACAGTAATTTTTTAGTAACATTACTTTTTTTAATAACAGTTGCAGTAGTTGCAACAAACCGTTATGATAGAAGACATAGAAGTAAGATTCATGTAGAAGTGGATAAAAATTTGGTGCAGGAAACAACACAGGAAGAAGAGATTCAGAATAAAATCTCAATATTCGTATATGATCCTGCTACAAAGACTGTCAATGAAAGAGAAATTACAGTTCCGCGTCAAATGAACCTTATAGAAGGAGATTTTATAAATGGGATTATTAGAAATTCAAATTATATTTCTGAAGATATGAAATTTAGAAGTGCATATAATTTAAGAATTGATAATGTAAATACGACAGTTGTAAAATTAAATGCAGCATTTGCAAATTTAAAAAAAGATACTGAATTGTTTAATGGATTTTCTCAGGCAGTAACAAATACAATTTTAAAAAATTTTCCAAATATTCAAAGTGTTATAATTCAAATAGATGGTGAAACAAGTACTAGATAAATTATAATCTGGTTGATAAATCTTATATAAAACTTGTATAATAAAGGATATGATTTAAAATAAATTTGTGTAAAATAATAAATTTAAGTTGTTTTGATATTACTTAATATTAGAACAACTTTTATTTTTTAGATAAGTATTTATTTAAAAAATAATAGAAAAATAAAGTATTATGTGATATAATATTTAAATGACTAAAAAGACAGAAAGGAAGATAAATAATGGGATTGAGAAATCATAAGAAGGCAATTCAAATCACCTCAGCAGTTATGATAGCGATATTTGGAATATCGATGCTTGTTACTGGAATATTATTTTTGAAAAATAATGTTTTTGGAGCAGCAAATCACAGAGAAGTAATTGCAACAGTGAATGGAACAAAAATTTATCGTGATGATTTTGAAAGGGAAGTATACTCTCTAAAAAATCAATTAAAAGAAATAAATCAGCAAAAGATACAGCAGTTATCACAAGTAGGAGTAAGTGCTGACAATATAAAGGATATTCCAGATAATATTATAAATGAATATGTACTGCAACTTATAATTAATAAGGAAGTGTTGCTTTCATCGGCTAAAGAAATTGGAATAAAGATAAGTAATGCAACTGTAAATCAAGATTTTGAAAGTTACCAAAAACAATCAAAACTTGGAAGAAAAGAATTCGCTCAATATTTAACATCAGTAGGATACAATGTTTCATCATTTAAAAAATCAATAAAAGATCAAAAAACTATTGAAAAAATGAGAGAAAAATTATTTTCAAATGATAAAATTACAGATGAAGAAATTAAAAAAGCTTATGAGAGAAATAAATATACACAAGCTTTTGCAAATCAAGATTTTGAAGATGTAAAAGATCAGATTAAAGAAAATATGACGCAAGATAAAGATATTATGATTTTAAATTCATACCTTGCAAAAGCTAAGCAAAAAGCAAAAATTGAATTTAAAGACAAAGAATTTGAAAAAATGTATGCTAGAATGACAACTGTTGTAGCACAAAATGGGGAATATAAATATACAAATGAAGCAGTAAATGAACAGATTGTAAACTCTGTTTCACAAACACAGCAAGGATATTCAGAAAAATTAGTAAATGATTTGAAGGCAACATTAAAGACAAATTTAGATAAATTTGTAAAAATTTCAAATAAAGCTAAAGCAGCTGGGATAAAAGCAGATCCTGATTTAGTGGGTGTAGATCAGCTAAGAGATTATTCTCAAAAATATTACAATTATTTGATAGACACATATAAACCTGATGATGCCACATTACAAGCCAGATTTAATTCTAAGAAAGAAAGCTATAATATTCCAAATAGCATAAGTGGTTATGTAATTGGAGAAGAATATCAAGCTGGACAAAGTGATTTTGATGCAGCTAAAAAACAGGCTGAAGATATTATGAAAACAACAACTAAAGATAATTTTGCAGCAAAAGCCAAAGAGTTTTCGAAAGATCCAGGTTCAGCAAATAATGGTGGAAGTTTAGGAGAGACAGCTGATTTATCACAACTTGTTCCAGAATTTTCAAATGCAGTAAGAAGTGGTAAGGCTGGAGATATTGTAGGACCAATAAAAACACAATTTGGTTATCATATTATCTATATTCAAAGCAAAGATCCTAAAAATGAAAATGTTGCAAAAGTTAGTCACATTTTGATAACACCAACTATTTCTGAAGCTTCAAAACAAAAAGTTATCAAAAAAGTTCAAGACTTAAAAGCTGAAATTGAAAGCAAAAAAGTTGCATGGAGCACAGTTGAAAAACAAGATAAATATAAATTTAGCGTAAAAGAAAGATTTAAAAAAATGGTTAAATCTGATGCAATTCCTGGAATTGGAAAAAATGACGAGTTAATGAATCAAATATTTGGACTACAATTAAATGGAATTCTTGAAAGAAATGATACGACAGGATATTACTTAATTACAAAAACATCAGAAGTACCATTTACACCAGCAACATTTGAAAATTCAAAAGAACGTGTAAGATTAGAACTTGCACATGAATATGCAGATAAGCAATTAGAAATTATCTAGTAAGGTTACTTTAAATTCGAATCGAAAAATTATCATTATCTTCAAATTTTAAAAATGTTTAATTTTATCAGTTCGATGTTAAAGAGATTTAGATGTAAATAAAGATATTATAATAAACTGTTTTAAATACTAAAAATATTTGAAACAGTTTTTATTTTTGGAATTTGATAAAGATTAGGAGCTATAATGAGTTATATTGAAAATCTTGAAAGTGTGAATAAAAAAATGGTTGTGGAAGAAAAAGGCTTAAAAATAACAGATGATGCTATTTTACTTTCAAAATTTATAAAAGGATATTTTGATACAAATTACAAAAATACGAGGGAGAAAAAGACCTTTTTAGAAATTGGTTCAGGGCAGGGTGTAATTTCACTATTGCTTTCTGAAACAGCTATTGTTTCAAAAATTTTTGCAGTAGAAATACAAGAGGAAATTTTTAAAATACTAAAAAAAAATGTAGAAATAAATAAGTTAAATGACAAAATAATTCCTATTAACAAAGATATAAAGAGCATTGAAGGAGAATACAATTTTATTTTTTCAAACCCTCCGTATAAAAAAATAAATTCTGGAAAAATGCCAAGAAATGAAGCAGAAAGAGTTAGTAAACATGAAGTTTTACTGACATTGGAAGAATTAATTCTAGAAATAAAAAGACTTTTAAAAAATCATGGAGAATTTTTTGTAATTGTGCCAAATGATAGATTGAATGATG
>NZ_CALHQO010000399.1:0-3550 GCF_938036635.1 uncultured Leptotrichia sp. | reverse complement strand
TATTTTTTATTGTTAATTTAAAAAAATACTATCCTATTTCTAAGACAGTATTTTAAAAATATATTATACAATTTTATTACTATGCTTCTGCTCTTTCAGGATAAATACTTACTCTTTTTTTACCATTTCCAAATTTTTCAAATTTTACATATCCATCAGTTAATGCGAATAAAGTGTAATCTTTTCCTAATTTAGCGTTAGTTCCTGCGTGAAATTTACTTCCTCTTTGTCTTACAATAATGTTTCCAGCTTTTACAGCTTCTCCATCATATTTTTTTACTCCTAAATATTTAGGGTTAGAATCTCTACCATTTCTAGTTGATCCTTGCCCTTTTTTTGAGGCAAATAACTGTAAGTTTAATTTTAATAACATTTTCCAACCTCCTCGATTTCTTTCTCATATTTTATTTTCTTGGATTTTTCTTAAATCTTTACATTTATAAACCTAGATTTATTTTTTTATTTCTCTAAGTTTTACAAAATTTTTATAACTTTTTGCAACATCCTTCAAATACGAATACATTGATTCAACCAAAATATCTGCATTTTCTAGTTCATCATCAGTCAATCCAGAATTTTTCAAATCACAGGAAATATACCCATCTTCCTCAATAAACTTCAATTTTTTCTTAAGTTTCAAAGTTTCAATAAGTCCATTTACTGTCATTTGTCCTACTGATGAAACAGCTGCACAAATTACATCTTCTCCATATTCTGAAAAATTTGCATGTCCTTTTATTTCAAAATATGTTATTTTATTTTTTTGTCTTTGAATTTCTATTCTTATCATTCAAACCACAACAGCTTTCACAATCTAAATTATATTAAAAAATACAATTAAGCATTGATTGATTTAATTTCAATTGCTGTAAAAGATTGTCTATGCCCTTTTTTTCTGTAGTAAGTTTTTTTGTTATATTTAAAGTTAATTTTTTTATCAGCTTTTCCATGAGATTTAACTGTAGCTACAACTTTAGCTCCTTCTACAACTGGAGTTCCAACTGTTACGTTATCTCCTTCTCCAACTAATAGAACTTCATTAATTTCGATGTCTGAATCAACATCAGCTGCTAATTTTTCAACTTTTAATACAGTTCCAACTTCTACTTTGTACTGTTTTCCACCTGTTTTAATTACTGCAAACATTTATGTTCACCTCCAAATAATTTATCGCTATCATTGGTATTAGCCACCAATTTTATGCGTATATCTTAATTAGTTTACTATATTTTCACTAATTTGTCAAATTATTTTTATAAATGGCGGAAGTAGAGGGACTCGAACCCACAAGACGTTTAACCGCCCACAGCTTTCCAAGCTGCTGCCATACCATTAGGCGATACTTCCCCTTCAAAAAAATAATTACAAACTATTATACTAAACTTATTTATAAAAGTCAATGAATTTGTTTAGCGGATTTTGTACATCTTTACTATGTATTTACTGTCTCAGACCATTATTTATTTTGATTTTTTCTGTAAACATTAAATCCAGTTGCCTGATTTGTCGCCATTATTGTAATATCTGAAATTTGTACGTGTTTTGGCTGATTTGCAATATAAACTATTATATTTGCAATATCTTCTGGCTTCAATGCCTCAATTCCTTCATAAACCTTCTTAGCCTGCTCTGTATTCCCATGGAATCTTACATTACTAAAATTAGTTTCCACAATTCCAGGCTGAACAGTAGTTACTTTAATATTTTTATCAATTGTATCAATTCTAATTCCATCACTCAAAACCTTTACAGCCGATTTAGTCGCACAATAGACGGCAGCTCCTGCATAAGCATAAATTCCAGCAGTTGAGCCAATATTTATAATATGCCCCTCATCATTTGCAACCATGCTTGGTAAAATTTGTCTTGTAACATACAATAATCCTTTTATATTAGTGTCTATCATTCGTTCAATATCCACAATATCATATTCCTGAAATTTATCCAGTCCCAAGGCAAGTCCTGCATTATTTATAAGGATATCCACCTTTTTCACATCATCTAGTATTTTTTTGGTAAATTTAACAACATCATTATATTTCGTAACATCAAGAACAAAAATATACGCATTAGTGCCATATTTTCTATCAATATCAGCCTTTATTTCTTTTAATTTTTCTATATTTCTAGCACACAAAATCACATTATCCCCATTTTTCGCAAAGGCATAAGCTGTTTCCTTCCCAATTCCACTTGTAGCTCCAGTAATAAAAATATTTCTATTCATAAAAACTCATCTCCCTATATTTGAATTTATCATTATTTATTTTAAAAATGATTTTTTTAATTTATTCAAAATCAAATATACTTTACTTCTATGCTCTATTTCAACAGCTAAAACTATTAATTCATCATCTTGTATTTCAACTATTATCCTGTAATTTTTTAATGGTTTGTACTTCCAATATCCTTTTAAATTATGGCTCAAAGCCTCCCCTTTGATTCTTGGATTTTCAGAATTGTTTATTTTTTTCAGAAAATCATAAATTTTTTTACTTGTATTTTTATCCATCTTTTGTAATTTTTTTGCTGCATATTTAGATAACAATACTCTGTATTTCACTTAAAATCCCATTTTCTTTCCAAAATCTTCAAGAGGTATCATTGGGGATTTTTTAGCTTTTTCAGATAACTTCACTATTCTTTTTATTTCTGATTTGGAAATTTGTTCATTTTCTTCTATTTTATCTAATTCTTTTGATATCAAATTATTAATAAAGTTATTATCATATTCCAAAACTTCTTTTAACTGTTTTTGTTTTTTTTCGTTTAATTCAACATCTATAATCATAGTATTTCCTCCTAAAATAAATTTTGTACTGTCTTTAGAAATCGAATAATTTTTAAGTTCATTTAATAGAACATCTATATTTTTATTATACCACAAAATTTTAATTTAAGTGTTATTTTATGTCCAATTTATTTTTCTGATGAAATTTTTGTCTCAACTTCAGTTTAAAAATCCCTATCCCTTTTTCAATACTCATTTCCTGTGAAAAATTATACACAAACATATTTGTAAATTTCAAATCCATTTTTTTATTTGAACCCAAATCAACAAACATTTCCAAATTTCTGTAATCACTTTTTTCTAGATAGGATTCTGCCCATTCCACTAAATCTATTATATTCTTTTTATTTTTTTCATACAAATCATCATTTATGTTTTCATTTTCCAAATTATTTCCTGTATTTTCCAAGTTTGAAATAATTTTTCCAATTATTTCCATTTCTACTGTGCTTCTGCTGTTTGCAAGATTTGTATCTTCTGCAAGACCGATTTTATATTTTACTTCCATAATTTCATCTTCACTTACATTTATTTCCTTTTTATTTTCCTCATCTGTAATTTTCAATCTATATTTCATTTATTCCACCCCTTAATTTTTCTAAAAAGCTGCTATTTCATCAATTTTTACTGTTTCATCAACATTTACAACTCCAAAATGATTTTCCCAAAATACTTTTAATTCCATTCCAAGTTCTAGGAACAGTAATTCCAAAGTTTTTATTTTTGCAATATTTACCTTATTTTTAGGTTTATTTATAT
>NZ_CALHQO010000398.1:0-6588 GCF_938036635.1 uncultured Leptotrichia sp. | reverse complement strand
CTATTTCAATTTTTAATTTATCAAAATTTTACAAAAAAATTATTACGATACCACTACTAAGGTATATTATATTATATATTTGACTAATTGTTTTGAAATTGTTAGAATAATACTATATAAGGAAGGAATCAGAACAAAAAATGGCACAAATAAGAAAACTGGAAAACTATTTAAAGGGATTAAAAGACGGTACTGGAATCGGAATTGCCTACATTCCCTTTGGAGTTGCAATCGGACTGATTTCAGCTAAAAGTTTTTCTCAAATTTTGCCAATGATTGGGCTTACATCGTTTGGAATGTATGCAGGTGGGGCTCATTCATTACTGTTAAAGGTACTTTATGTGATGAAATCGCCTCCAGTTGAAGTGATTTTATCTATTGCTCTTATCAATTTAAGATATTTATTGTTAAATATTGTCATTTTTAGACAGCTTGGTGAAAAAACTCCTATTTTTCAGAAGTTTCTGGTAGGCGTGGGGCTTACTGATGAAACTGTAACATATCTGACATTGAAAAAGGCCAAAAATGCATGGTATATGATGGGAGTAAATACAATTCCATATTTTTGCTACTGTTTTGGTACAATTTTTGGAGCGATATTTGGAGAAAAACTACCTGAATCACTCATGACAAGTATGAATTTTGTGCTTTATTCAATATTTTTCAGTATGTTAATAATGGCTTTAAGCCAAAATTTTAAATATATAAAAATTGTTTTGCTGGCACTTATTATAAAAATGGCATTTACATTTTTGCCGATTTTAAATAAGGTGAGTTCAGGATGGGTTATGATTTTGACAATGTTTTTGGCAAGTTTTATATACGCACAGCTTTATTATAATGAAAATTCTGAAAAGCAGGAAAACGATGAAATTGATAAAAAGAAAGGAAGTGATAAAATTGAATTATAACGAAAATTTAGGAACTTTAACAATGATTTTGATGACACTCATAATCATGACGGTAATACTGAGGACATTGCCAATATTTGTAAAAATTCCAGAAAACAACCTAAAAGTTAATAAGTTCTTTGAAGCACTTCCTTATACAGTACTAACAGTATTAGTATTTCCAGATATTTTTACTTCTACTGGAAGTACAAATTTTGACATAATAAGAGTTCTGATTGGAATGGCAATCGTAGCATATTTAACTTTTAGGAAGACAAATCTTGGAATAATAATAATTGTTTCTATTGCAGTGATATATTTTTTAGGGACTTTGAAAATTTATTTATAAATCAAATAAAAAGAAAAAATTTTATTTAACAACAGTCAATTTATTATTTTCAATTTTTATATCCTTTATCATTTGAAATTTTTCAACGCCTGATAAATTCAAAATTTCTTTTTTTTCAAGCTGACTAAAGGCATAATTTAACCCTGTTCTGATAATAGGTTTTTTATCAAGATCAATTTCTTTATTTTCTTTTGTCAGTCTTACAATTTGAAAATCATCAAGATAAAGGTTTGATTTCATTGGATCATAACGAATGTCGGTTGCAAAGGTCATTGTTCCGCTAATCTGATCATTTAATGCATCATTTAGGTATTCTGCTTCAATAATTAACTTATCATTTTCAAAATGTACTTTTGGATTAAATAGCTTGATTTTTCCAAGAGGGTAGGATTTTTCTATCGGAAATTTGGAAGCAACAGCACTTTTTACCATGGAATCTGGTATTTTTAGTTGATTTTGAGTGTAAATATAATAACCTAAGCCTGCAACTAATACAATAACTGAAAAAAATAAAAATTTAAATAATTTCATAGTTATAACTCCTTTTTAAATTAAGTTCCGTTTTGGAAATTTTACTGAATTTATAAACTTCATTTCCAAAATCAAGTAACTATATCACTTAATTATGTAAAAATATTTTGAAAAAATATTTAATAGTCTTTGAAGACAGCTAAATAGAATAAAAGTAACAAAGTTAGATACTAAAATAAAAACTTTTTATTGAAAAACCTATAAATATTAGGTATAATAATATTATGATAACTAAAATATAAGGAGGATATGAACAAAATTAAAGTTCATTAAATATAATGGAAGAATTGGAAAAAACACGAAAAATAGTAAAAACATCATTTTTTATAGCAGTTGTAACTATTGCTGTGCTTCTTGTGTTTCCGTATGATATGAAACCAAAAGAGTGGCAAATTTATGCGAACAGTTACTTTATAACTACATTGGGGCTTACAGCGGGTGGAGCTGCTATTGGTATTCTTTTGGGAATGCTTTTAGCATTCTTAAAATTTCAGAAAACCAATATAGAAATTTTAGATATGATAAAAGATGTTATTATCGATGAATATGTTGACATAATGCGAGGAACTCCCATGGTTTTACAGCTTTTGACATTATCTTTTGTAGTTGTAATACTTAACAATTACTGGATTGCATTAATTGCTTTAGGACTTAATAGTGCAGCTTATGTAGAAGAGACAATCCGTTCTGGAATTGAGAGTATAGACAAGGGACAAATGGAAGCTGCAAGAGCAACTGGAATGCCTTATAGAATGGCAATGAATGAAATTGTAATGCCACAGGCAATAAAAAATATTTTGCCAGCACTTTTGAATGAATTTATAAATTTATTTAAGGAAACAGCCGTTGTAGGATATATTAGTGTTGTTGACATTACAATGAACAGTAAAAGTTTACAAGCTGTATATTATAGTGTAAAACCAATATTGTTTACTGGTTTGGTTTATTATATCAGCGTGAAATTATTCTCATTTATTGGGAAACGATTGGAGATGAGATTAAAGGAAAATGATTAAGATAAAAGATCTGAAGAAAAAATATGGAGAATTGGAAGTTTTAAAAGGAATTAGTACAGAAATAAAAGAAGGGGAAGTAATTTCGATTATAGGACCTTCTGGAAGTGGAAAATCAACATTCTTACGTTGTATAAACAGGCTTGAAGAACCTACATCAGGAGAGATTAAAATAAATAATAAAAATATTTTGGAACGTAAGGCGGATATAAACAAAATTCGTGAGGAAGTCGGAATGGTATTCCAGCACTTTAATTTGTATCCACATAAAACTGTACTGGAAAACATTACTTTGGGACCAATTAGATTAAAAAAAATGCCAAAAGCTGAGGCAGAAAAACTGGCAATAGAATTACTGGAAAAAGTGGGACTTGCTGATAAAAAAGATGTTTATCCAAACAAGCTGTCTGGTGGACAGAAACAAAGGGTTGCAATTGCAAGGGCATTAGCAATGAATCCAAAAGTAATTCTGTTTGATGAACCAACATCGGCACTTGATCCTGAAATGATAGGTGAGGTTCTGGAAGTTATGAAGGAGCTTGCAAATGCAGGAATGACAATGATTGTGGTGACACACGAAATGGGATTTGCAAGAAATGTAGCTAATAGAGTATTTTTTATGGATGGAGGATATATTCTGGAAGATGCAAAACCGCAGGATTTATTTGACAATCCAAAAACAGAAAGAGCAAGAGAGTTTTTAGAAAAAGTGTTAAATCACTAAAAGATTATTAGTTAAAATGATTTTAAATAAATTAAATAGAGAAAGAGAGGAAAAAATATGAAAAAAATATTTTTGATGATAACATTAGTAATTTTTGGAATTATATCGTGTGGAAAAAAAGATAATGGGGAGAAAAAATTAAGAGTAGGACTGAATGCAGTTTTTGCTCCGTTTGAATATGTTGAAAATGGACAAGTTACTGGATTTGATGTTGATCTTATAAACGAAATTGGAAAAAATCTTGGATATAAAGTTGAAATTATTGACCAGTCATTTGATGGATTGATTCCAGCATTGAAAGCAGGAAAAATTGATATTATTGTATCTGGTATGAGTTCAACTGAAGAAAGAAAAAAATCAGTAGATTTTACAGATGATTACTTTGTTTCAAAAGAAACTTACATAAGAAAAAAAGGTAATACTGCAGTTACACCAGCTACATTAAGTGGTAAGAAAATTGGAGTTCAGCTTGGAACAATTCAAGAAATAGAAGCAAAAGAGATTAATGGAGCTACTGTTGTGCCAAACGAAAGTACAGTAAATACTATTTTAGATTTAAAAGCAGGAAAAATTGACGTAATTATTCTTGAAAAAGCAGTAGCTCAAGAATACATGAAGAAAAATCCTGAAATGGAAATTTTTGATGAAAAACCAGCTAAAATTGGAACGGCAATGGCTCTTGACAAAGGAAAAAACCAAGAGTTGATAAAACAAATAAATGATGAATTGAAAAAAATGAAAGAAAATGGGAAATATAATGAATTAATTAAAAAATATGGTCTTGAAAACAATCAAAAATAAAATACTTTATTAAAATAGGAGGAAGAACAAATCATGAAAAGGCCTACATTAGTTGCAGTTTCTTCATTGGTTGCAATGGCAGTACCTACGGTATCTGAAAAAATGACAACTTCTGCTATGCGAAAAGACATAATCCGTCCAAATGTGGCAGATATTCAACAAGATGTAAAAAATGATGTGCCTACATTGGATACGCCAAATCCTGAAAAAATAGCCTTAGCTAAAGCAGCGGATAATCCTGATTTGATAACAGTTGCATTAACACAGGACGGTACTGGAACAAGAATTGTTAATAATAAATCTTCATTACCATACCAAAATTCTGATAAAAATGCAATTAATCCACAACAAGCACAACCAAAACAGCAAACAGAAATAGTACAGCCAGTAGTTCAAACGCAAACTAATCAGACTGAAACTGTTTCTGAAATTCAAGAAAAATCAATAAATAATCCACAAAGAGTACAGATTTCAAAATCAGAGATTATATCTCTTAAATCAAATGAGTTAAGTTTTCATAAAAATAGTACTGATTTAAAGAAAGAAGCATATTCTGTACTACGTGATATAAAGGATTATGTCGAAAAGAATGATTATGTTGTATCAATTATTGGATATACTGATAAAAGCGGTGCTTCTTCTTATAATAAACGTTTGTCGCTCAGAAGAGCTGAAAAGGTTGGTTCAAAATTAATAGAATTTGGACTTTCTAAAGACAGGATAGTAGATTTAGTAGGACGTGGAGACAGTAATCCAATCAAAACTAATGATACAAAAGAAGGAAGAGAAGAAAACCGTAGAGTAGAATTTAGATTTGTAAAAAGAGGACAAGTATAGAATTATAGAATCTCTTTTAGAAAAAAAGTGATAATTAGAGTAATAATTTCTAAATATCGCTTTTTATATTGTAGTAAAACTATTAAAGAAAAAGAGCATATTTATAAAAATAAAAAATAGGAGAGAAATTAATTTGATTAAAAATAATGAAAATATTGAACAGATAGAAAATGGAGAAAGTCATATCGAAAGAGATATAAAAAATGCAAAAGAAATTCTGGAGAGAATGAATCCTAATCAGAAAATTAATTATCATACAATTTTAACAAAACTTATTTCAGATTGGGAAAACAAGGATATTCGTCCCAAAATATTAATTCACAGCTGCTGTGCTCCATGTAGTACATATACCTTGGAATTTTTAACACAGTATGCAGATGTTACAGTTCTTTTTGCAAATAATAACATTCATCCAAAAGCAGAATATGTAAAAAGAGCCTTAGCACAGGAAGAATTTATTAAGAAGTTTAACGAACGTACTGGAAATAATGTTGGATTTATTGAGGATGAGTACAAGCCGATGGATTTTTATAAGGCTGTGAAAGGGCTGGAAAAGGAAAAAGAAGGTGGAGCAAGATGTACAGTATGTTTTCAGATGAGGCTTGATATTGTGGCGAAAAAAGCTCAGGAATTAGGATTTGACTATTTTGGAAGTGCCTTGACATTGAGTCCGCATAAGAATAGTCAATTAATAAATACATTAGGGCTGGAAATTCAGGAAATTTTTGATGTAAAATATCTTCCATCCGATTTCAAGAAAAATAATGGATATAAACGTTCTGTCGATATGTGTGCAGAATATGACGTGTATAGGCAATGTTATTGTGGATGTATATTTGCAGCTATGGATCAAGGAATTGATTTAAACGAGTATAAATAGAAGTTAGAAGATATTAAAAAACTGATTTGTTAGAAAATTATAAGAAAATTAAAAATTTGTCTTGAAAAATAAATAAGAATAAGATATAATGTACTTGAAAAGGATTAATAAAAGTTAGGTATTAAAAAGTTAGGCATAAAGGAGTGAGCGAACCTAAGACTTCCTGATTTAGTCAGGTATTAAAAAGTTAGGTCATAATAGAAGCGAGCAAGTCTAAGTCTTCCTGGTTCAGTCAGGTATTAAAAAGTTAGACCATAAAGGAGCGAGCAGTCTAAGTCTTCCTGATTTATTAATCATTATATTTAAGGTATTTTTAGGCGATATTATTATGTATCGCCTTTTTAAATAAAAAGGGGATTAAATGAAGGAAAGGAAAAGTAATTATATTTTATAACATTAACATCAAGTTATTTAAAGTATTTAGGAATATATGAAAATAAAGTTTCGCTAAAAGCAAACAGACCATTTATAGGAATAGTTTTTAAGATAAATAATAAGGAGTATTTTGCACCATTATCTTCTACAAAAGAAAAACATAAAAAAATGAAAACTAATATAGATTT
>NZ_CALHQO010000397.1:0-2208 GCF_938036635.1 uncultured Leptotrichia sp. | reverse complement strand
ATTTTTAAAAGAGGTTTGTATTAAATAATGCAATTTAGTAAAATATAAAAAAATGACAGTCCTGAATTATAATTTTTTATAACTTGCAGGATTGCCATTTTTTTCTTAAATAGTGAATATGGAGAGAGTATTATAAAATTCACTATTCAAGATATGAATTATTAAAAATATATTTGTTAGCATTATTATTAGTATGACTATTTTATTGGTCTAAAGGCATGTCATCAGGTTTAGGTCCTTTAGGTTTGTGATTTAACATTTCTATTAGTTTATTTGCTTCGTCTTTTGAGACTTTTCCGCTATTTAAAGATTTTGTAAGAGATTGAATTTCTGCGTCAGTTAATCTTTTTGGTGCGTCTTTTGGCTTGCATTTATCATTTGGTTTACCATGTGGACCTTTTCTTTCTAGCATTTTTGCAATTTCTGCCCCTTCATCTTTTGTAATTTTTCCATTATTTAATTTGGTTTTTAATTCTTCGATTCTAGCTGTATCAGGTTTTTTTATAATATTTCCATTTTCATCCACAAGATTTCCATTACTGTCTTTTTGCAGTCTGTGTGGCGGTTTGCATTCATCATTAGCCATGCTATTGGCAGTAGTAGTTCTACTAGGATTATTTGTCGCAACAGTTGTTCCTGCGAATACTGATAATGAAGTTAATAAAGCGATTCCTAAAATTTTTTTCTTACCTATTTTTTTCATAGTAGTTCCTCCGTTTATTTATTTTATATTTTTTACATCGTTCCTTATCGACAAGGATATAATATCAATAAATTTTGACAAAATTATGTAAAATTTGTGTCTTTTTTGTGAAGTTTTAAAATTTTTTTGAAAAAATATTCTACTTTGGTAATTTTAAGTTAATATAATTGAATTAAAAAGATTTTTTTAGTATAATTAAGAAGATTAAGTTTATGAAAGGGGAAAATTATGTTAAAAAGAGCAAAAAAATTGTATGAAAAATATAAAAAGACAAAAGTTACAGTAGAAGATTTGAAAAAGGCAGGAAAATTGAAAAATCATCTAGGGGCAGTTGCTACAAAATTTGGACTTCTTGTTAGAATGCTGCAGGCGGACAGAAGAGGAGAATTTAAGATTCCAGCGATGGATAAGGTAAAAATCATTGGAGCAATTGTTTATGTGATTTCAACAATTGATGCGGTGCCTGATATTTTACCTATTATTGGATTTGGCGATGATATTGGGATTGTAGCTTATGTTATTTCAAAATTAGGAAATCTAATTTCTGAATATGAAAAATTTGAGATTCAAAAGAATAGAGAAGATAAAGATAGGAATGTAGATTGGGATAATCTAAGAGTTGTAAATGAAGATTAGAAATGGAGAAATATGAAAAAAGAAAATTTTTTGAGGCAGTTTCCGGAAGAAATGGAGTATTTGGCTAGTAAATTATATAATTCATATGAAATTGCACGAAACTATGAAATTATAAGTTTTACGGAGGAATTTTATACACCAAATTTTTGGAAGAAGCTTGGAAAAAAGGTGGGTGGAGTGAATATTGCCTGTGACGGTGTTTTTACTGATAGTGATAGACGGCAAATTGCATTTGTACCTGATATTTTTATAAACGGAAATGATAATTTTGAAAATTTTTATAATGATTCTGATAAAAATAATGAAAATTTCGATATTAATGATGAAAAAATAAAAAGTTATGGAGAATTTGAAGAAAATTTTAGTAAAAATAGTTTTGAATTTCCGAATAAATTGTTAAAAATATCGATAGATTCAAGATTCCGTGAATATTTACACAAAGATTTTTTGGGAAGTCTTATGGGTCTTAATATAAAAAGAGAACTTATGGGGGATTTAATTATTGAAAATGAAAATAAACGGGTTTTAGGATACATTCCAGTTTCTGAAAAAATTGCAGAGTATATTATTTCAGAATTAAAACAAATTGGAAAAGCGCCTTGTGAAATTGAAATTATTGAAACCAAAAATAAAAATAGCCTTCCAAAATACAAGTATGATGATAAGTTAGTAACTGTTCCGTCAAAACGTCTAGACAGTATAGTTTCAACAATTACCAATTTATCCCGTACAAAAGTAATTGATCCGATTGAAAAAGGAAAAGTGCTGGTAGATTATGTAGAAGAAAAGGACAAGTCAAAAATGCTTGAGATTGGCAGTTTAATTACAGTAAGAGGATTTGGAAAGTATAGGTTGTTCTTAGATAAAGG
>NZ_CALHQO010000396.1:0-1021 GCF_938036635.1 uncultured Leptotrichia sp. | reverse complement strand
ATTAAAAAATATGATGAAAGAAAAACACGTTTAAGAGATGTTATTCATGGAAATGAAAATTATACATTTGATGAATTGGCAAAAAAAGCATTGACTTATGACTGGAAGAAAGTTTCTTCAGAACTGAATAAAATTGGAACACAATATTCACAAATAAAATCGGAAATTTCTAAAAAATACATGCGTTATGATGAAATTGATTTGTGGGAACGACTAGATGTAAATCCTATGGAATTAAAAAAATTAAAAAAGGTAAACACATTTCTTGGAACGATACCGTTAAAGTTAAAGGGTGACTTTATTGGAGGCATTTCTAAACTTGATAAAACTTATTATGAAGAGCTGAAAATAGTAAAAGATGAAGTGTATTATCTTGTAATTTCAAGTATAGATGAAAGTGAAAAGGAAAAATTGTCTGAAGTTTTTAGAAATAGCAGTTTTACAGTGGAAAATCTTGACATTAATGCAGTTCCACAAGATTACAAAAATGGACTGCAAAAGGAAATATCAGAGTTGAAAAAGGAAAAACGTAGACTAAAAGCTCAAATTAAAACTTATAGTGAAGATTTAACTGATTTACAGGCAGTTTACGAATATATGCAGAATAAAAAGTTAAGAATTGTTGAATCAGAAAAATTAGCACAGACTGAAAATACTATTTTGATAAAAGGATGGATTCCAACTGAAAAAGTAAGTGAATTTGAGAAAGTGATAAAAGATGAGGCTGGAGATAATTATTACTTGACATTCACAGATGCGGATAGGGATGATGCGACAGTGCCTATTAAGCTGAAAAATGGAAAAGTTGCAAGTACATTCGAAAATTTGACTGGAATGTATGCATATCCAAGATATAATGAAATTGACCCAACCCCACTGTTTACACCGTTTTATATCTTATTTTTTGGAATGATGGGTGCAGATGTAGGTTACGGGCTTGTGTTACTGCTTGCAACAATGTTTGTTTTGAAAGTAGTTAATTTAAGTCCTCAAATGAGAAAATCTGTTAAATTTTTCTTTT
>NZ_CALHQO010000395.1:0-1575 GCF_938036635.1 uncultured Leptotrichia sp. | reverse complement strand
CAGTACCTCCGCTTTGACCTAATGCACCAATTGAAGCACTTCCATCAACTGTTATTGTTCCTCCACCTGTATGAGTTAAATTTCCTCCATTTGTTGCAACTAATCCAACTGAACCATCACTATCACTTAAAGCTGTACCTGTAACATCTATTTTACCACTACTTGTTACTGTAGAACCATCTGCTACCACAGCTTTTACTGATTTTCCTGAAGCAGTTATTGCTCCAGTATTTGTTACTGTACCAGAAGATTTTGCATAAATTCCTACTGAACTGTCAGAATTAGATATAGTTATTTCCCCTTTATTTGTTAGCGGATCAGCTGCTTTCGTATAAATTCCGACATTATTTTTACCACCAGTTATATTCATTTTACCATTAGTATTACCATTAAGATTTACTATTCCATCTTCAACATAAACTAAAGTATTATTTGTACCATTAGTAGATGTTAAATTGAAATTATTAGCATTAAAAGTATTTGATCCATTGTTATTAAAGAATAATGCTGTAGATTTTTCATTATTTTTCAAATCTACATTTAATACAGATTCTCTTGAAGTAGTAAGAAGCGGAATAACTGCATTGTTTGCAGATTTACCATCATTATATGCTTTTCCTCCTTCAAGATCAGCATATCCTAAGAATCCTATTCCTACTGAGTTATTTCCTGATATTTCCATTGGTTTATTTAACAAAATTTCAGAACTTAAATAATCAGTTCCAGATTTTACTAATATACCTTTATCACTTGTTCCTTTAAGTTGAAGAGTTCCGTCATTTATAAACGTAAATCCTCCTGTATTACCATATTCTGATCCTATAAGAGCAAGAGTATCATTTGTACCATTTAGTGCGATAGTACCTTTATTTTCAAAAGCCATAACCCTTGTTGCTGGCCATGCTCCAGCTTTCAGTGTCATCCATATATAGTTATCACTTCCAGTAGCTGATGTAGTTATATTACCACTATTTGTCATCCCTACTGTTGTATTTCCACTACCATGATACTGAGAAGTATACATTACCAATTTAGTTCCATCTATATTAATATTTGATCCACTTCCTATATTCCAAGTAGAGTTCCCATTATCATTATGACCATCTGTGTGGAATAACCATCTTTGATAGTTTGTTCCTGTTCCTTTAAAATTAATAGTTGTATTGTCTATTTTTACTTCGTGACCACCTACTAATTTCATTGCAGCATAACCAGGATATCCAGTCGTGTTTAAATCTGTCGAATATGTACTTCCACCATTATGGCTAGGACCTTTATGTCCTGTAAACGTTACTCCTGAAGTACTTATATCCATTGTAGAACCATTGTTTACATTTACATTCATTGTACCACCAGATGTACTGTACTGACCAATCATCCCTACGTCTGAGTTAGAAAGGCTTCCTGCTAAAGCAGTCATGCTTGCCCCATTTCTAATATACATATCATCACCATTTCCAGTTCCAGGAACTGTTATAGTTGGTATTGTTATCGCATCCACTGTTGGTGGCACTAAAACTGGCGTTACTGGTTTAAAGTTTATAGCCTGTGGCAAGTTAGGCTGTGTAGCTGAAA
>NZ_CALHQO010000394.1:0-4657 GCF_938036635.1 uncultured Leptotrichia sp. | reverse complement strand
TCATTTTTTACAATATTTATCATAATCTCGCTAGGTTCTACTACTGTTATTTTTGAATCTTTATAAATATCTGATAAATTTTTGATTTCTAAACTTTGTCCACCTATTGATAAAATATCCTTTATTTGTAAAATTTTAGTTTCAACTTTTAAAACAGAATTAAATAACATTTCAATCATTAAGTCATACGCAGGTATTTTCTTTCTTATATCCTCCAAATAACTATCAATTATAAATTCTTTCATAATATTTCTCCTAATTTAACATTTCAAAATATTCAGTACTTTTATTTCAACTTTGAAATTATATGCCTAAATTTTCTAAAAATTTTAACAATCTAAATACTTATAATATCTCTTAAATTCACTATCAGCCTCATTTTCTCCTAGCAAAAAGCACTCTAACTCAGCCTTTTCACTATTTTTTTCTTCATCCAAAACAAGTTTATACCGAAAATCAATGTGAATATGCTCTCCTTCACTTTTCACAGGATTCTTAGGAATGTCAATTGCATTTACATCAATCAATCCCATATTTTTCATATTTTCATCAATTTTTGCAAAAAAACCAGTTTCTTCTACAAATTCACGGATAGCAGTGTCTAAAGGTATTTCATCATTTTCTACGTGTCCTGCTGGCAGTAAAATCATTTTTAAATATGGATGTTTTATAAAATAACATTTCTCATTCTTAAAAACTACAGCACTTGCTGATAAATGAACTTTTGATTTTCTGTTTGTCAAATCCTTTATTTTCGTTTGTGATAATATTTTCGAAATTTTTTCTATTTTTGTTTTCAATTCAGGCTCGTATTCTGCTAAATTTTTTAAATGTTTTTTCAAAAAATTTATATTTTCTATTTTCAAAATGTTCTCCTTTTGAATATTTTCTTTAATTTTATAGTAAAATCACTTTAAAACAGAACTCAAAGGCTATGACTATTTACTCAAACCCTAAGTTTGTATAATTTTTAATAGTTTAATTTTAAACGGGTTCGAGTATAAAATTAAATTTTATTATAAACTTCCAGCATATTCAAAATATCCCTAGTTTCCTTCACATCATGAACTCGCAAAATCCTTCCGCCATCTTGCACCATTAGACTCTCAAACATCAATGTTCCCATAAGTCTTTCTTCCAGCGACAGCCCAAATATTTTCTCATTAAAACTTTTTCTTGAAATGGCAATCATTATTGGTAATCTCATATTCCGTAAATATTTCACCGACTTAATTCTTTCCATGTCTTCAGGCGTATTCATGCTATTATTTGAAGAATATCCAACTCCCGGATCTATTGAAATCTTTTCTCTTTCAATTCCAGTTTCTAAAATTGCTTTTACCCGCTCATCAAAATAATTTTCCAAATAATTTTTCAAGTTCGGAATTTCATCAAATCGCCCATTATTCATAACAACCAATGCAGGTTTATATTTTTCAACTAATTTCATTTTTCCTTCCGAAGTGAATCCATTAAAATCATTAATAATATCAATACCCGCATCCAGTCCTTTTTCAATAACTTCCTCAGTATCACTGTCCAAAGCCAGCACAATATTTGGAAACTCCTTTTTCACAGCCTCAATATATTTTTCAATCCGATTCCATTCTTCTTCTGCCGAAATATCATCAAAATTAGGCTTAGACGATTTCCCCCCAAACTCAAATATTTTAGCCCCATTCCTAACATCTTCCTCAATTCGCTTCAAAACCTTATCTACACTTGAATTTCTCCCACCATCATAAAATGAATCTGGTGTAATATTCAAAATTGAATAAATAACCGAATCAGTCGTTAAATCAAACTCAAACCTATTCCCTTTCCAAATCAATCTATTTTCTTGTAAAATCTCTTCCAATTTTTCAATTCCATTTTCAAATTCAAAACTATTTTCTATTTTCAAAATCTCAACTAATTGTTTTAATTCTGAATATTTAAAAATAGCTGTAATCCCTTCGTTTTTATTAAATGAAAAAATATTCTTTTCTTCCAAAAAATTCTCAAATTTACGTAGTTCTTCTTTATTTCCATTAAATTCAATAACAATATTTTTTGAATCTCTATTCTTAATTTCATTGATTTTAATCATTTTTTTATTTCTTTCCTTTCTTAAATCGTATGACTGTTTTTTCTGTTTTAATCTTTATTCTGATTAAATTAAAAATATTTTTCAATAACTTTTTTTACTTCTCCTAACAAGTAAAATGATCCCACTACAAAAATACACTCATCTTCATTCTTTCTCAATTCCAACGCTTTCAAAAAAGCCTTTTCAATATTCTTTTCAGAAATTATAATGTTTTTAGGATTTTCAATTTTTTTATCTTCAAAATATCTCTCCAAAATCTCTGAATCCAATTTTCTTTCTTCATTATTTGGCTCTGTAAGTATAAAATTATCTCCTGCTATTTTTAAAAGATTCACACATTTCTCCACTTCTTTATCCTTTAAAAATCCAACTACAAAAATTTTTTTCCTATTGTCAAAATTCTTTTTAACATAATCTACAAATGCCTCGACACTATCCTCATTATGTGCCACATCCAAATACGCATTTTTAATTTTCTCAACCTTTTCCATTCTTCCTGCAATTTGCAATGTTCCCAAAGCTCTATCCAATATTCTTTCTGTATTTTCTAGAATATTTTCATCACTAAATCTAAAATACCACGTTAAAACTGTCGCTAGATTCTCCAGCTGTTGTTCACCTTTTAGCCCAAATCTAAAAAAATACTCATTATTTTTAAAATTTTTCTCAAAATCATAATTTCCGATTATTTCAGCTTTAACTTTATTTTGAAATTCTAAACCGTTTTCAGATTTTAAATCTTCTTTTTCGTAAATATTTTGGTTATTCTCTTTTACATTTTCTACTTTTTCAATCTTTATATTTTTTTCAGCTAAAAAAACATCACAATTTTTATATTTTGCTTCTTTTTCCAAAATTTCATAAACTACATTTCTCTGATTTGGAGCAATTATAACATTGCTCTGTTTTCTTATAATTTTTGATTTTGTTTGGCAAATTTCCTCAATCGTATTCCCCAAAATATTTTTATGATCAATTCCAATCTTTGTAAAAATAGTATAATCAATTTTTGAAACTGCGTTCGTTGCATCCAGTTCCCCTCCAAGCCCACATTCCAAAATCAAAACATTCACATCCTTATTTTTAAAATGTATCATCGCAATCAAAAACACCATTTCAAAATACGACAAATCATTTTCCAAATCCAAATCCAGTTCATTCAAAACCTGTCTTAACTTATTTTTACAATCTTCAAATTCCAGTTCAGTAATTTCAACCCCATTAACCTTAATCAATTCATAAATTGTCCTTATTTGAGGACTCGTAAATAATCCAACTTTATATCCCATTTCACACAAAATGCTATTAATCATATAACAAGTCGAACCTTTCCCATTCGTCCCGCTAACATGAATAACCTGAACATCTCTAGCCGGATTATCCATTTTGTCTAAAATTTCCGTAAGCAATTTTACTCTTTTCTTTTCCCCATATAAAGATTCTTTCATCACTTTTTTCTCCTATTTTTGTAAGATTATCATTTATTAAGTTTATTTTGATATCCCAGTTTAATTCTAATCATCTATTCCTACTTTCCCCACAAGCTCCGTAATCAAGTAAATATGTGTCAAAGTATCCCCTTTATCTAAATTATCAACACTTTTCTTCCCACCTAACCCTAATAATGGAACAAAACAAAAACTTTGATTATACTCTAATTCTCCATATTTTTTTACAGCCTTTTCATATAATTTTAAATCAAAAAAATCATTTCTAAGACTATCTTCAGTGTATATATCTGTAAAAAAGAAATCCATTCCAGAATCTATTATATCAAAATCTTCTTCTTTATAAAAAATAATCCCAATATATCTATTTTTTTGCCATGTTATTACATCTGCAAAAGCTGTTGTAAACAAAGGTATTGACTCTTTCCCTCTAAAGTAAGTTTCTTCTACTAATTCTTTATAATCATCTGGATTTATTACTCTTAGATACCCATTCAAAAAACTTCCCAATCCATAATTTTTCCAGATTTCTATAACTTCATCTGGCACTTTCCCTTTATATTTTTCAATAATTTCTTTCGGCATTTCTTTTTCTTTTTTAAAATCTCTTAACATTTTACTTCCTCACTACTTATTAAATTTACTCTGATATTCCTCCATTTTCTTAAACAATTCTTCCTCTTCTTTATCTTCAGGAACTTTACCTAAATATTTATATTCAAAGTACTTTATTCTTAAAGTTGGACCAAATGAACTATTTATCCAATCAGTATAGTCATAATACATCTTCAGTTTTCGTTCTGAATTTACAATTATTGTGACTGATTGCCAAAGGTTTAAATTATACTTTATAAATATCTCTTTTAATTTTTGGGACAATTTATATATATTATTTCTTCTTTCCTCATATTCTTCTTCATACACATTATAAATATCAGGTATATCTTCACAATAAATGTAATTTTTATTTTTTTCTATATTAAAGAAAAAATATATCCCTCCACTTAAATTATCGCTTATTTCTGCATTAAGATAAAAGTTTTCCCACCTTCCTGGTATTGCATCACTTACCTGCTGTGCTATTCCTGTTATTAACTCATTTGATTTTTCAAAAAATTCT
>NZ_CALHQO010000393.1:0-4571 GCF_938036635.1 uncultured Leptotrichia sp. | reverse complement strand
GAAAGACAAGGGGATAGGAACTGCTGCTTATCCTCCTCTAAGGTATGCTTGTTCAGCACGAAAAGCTCCAATTCCGCTTGGGGGTGTTCGGGGGCTATCTGCTTGATGAAGTGTCGGGCATTCTTGGCATTCTCCACTATAAAGTGCTTGCAGTGTAGCACTACCTCCCGTACACGAGGGGGCAAGACCTCAGAGACCTCACTCTCTCCTAATAGGTTGGGTATCAAGTACAAATTTCCTATCTCCGGCATAACTAATGTATTTCTATTTTCTCACCTAAGAACTTGGGCTTCACCCCAAAAGTCAAGTCCCAAAAGACTTTCACTCGGGCAAAGTACTCCCTTACTCTGGTTTTAAAGCCTGAATACTTATCTACATCCCTAGCACAAAAACCAATGGCATTGATTCCATACTTTTGAGCTAAATAGATCGCCCTTTGATTGTGAAAGGCTTGGGAGACAACAGTCAGTTCCGTAAGGGAGAATATCTCTTTGGCTCTTATCACCGAATCTAGCGTACGGAAGCCCGCATAATCCAAGTAAATCTTATCCGAAGGTATCCCTTGGGCTACCAAAGCCTCTTTCATATCAGTAGGTTCATCGTAGCCTTTTCGACTATTATCCCCACTGATGAGAATAAAATCCACTTTCTTGGCTTTGAAAAGAGCTGCAGCAGCCTCCACCCTATATTGGAAATATAAGTTAGGCTGACCGTTCTTAAGTGTTTTGCTAGTGCCCAAGAGTAAAGCCACTTCCCGCTTGGGAATACTGTCAAGTTCCGTATAGAGCTTATCCACACTAGCCTTACGTATAGTACTATCGGCATTGTGGATCACCACAGTTGCCATTAGAAGAAGGAAAAGCAGAATGAACATACTTTTCTTAAGAAACTGTCGGGAAACACTTATTTTTCTTGTCATTACTTTTGCGATTACTGTTACAGCAGGCAAAGTTACTACTATTTGTAGTTTTATCAAAAAATATATTCAAAAAATATGCGCTATTTCCTTTTTTTTTAGTATATTTGCTATCCGAAAACAAAAGTATTTTTACAATGAAAGTATCTGTAGAACTTACCCTTAGTCCGCTCCAAGACGAATTTGAAGCTCCCATTATCCACTTTATTAAGAAGCTCCGCACCTCTGGACTTATTGTGTATGGAAGGATATTAGAAGGTGCAGATTACAAGACATTCAGAATTTTTAAAGAAAAAGATGAAAATAGAGAAGAAATTGTGAAAATAAAAGATAAAAATCATGAATATGATGAGAATTGTCAGATAAAAGATAAAAATAAGCTTTAGAAAAATATAAATAAAAATATCTTATGATTAATAAAAGTGATAATTTTTGAGAATAGGATTTGTATATATACTTAATAAGTATTATTTAAGAAAAACATAGTAGATAAAGAGGAGGTCAAATGGAAAAATTAGTAAGAAGAGGTGGCGGTGGACATTTTCACGGAGGAGGACATAGCCATTCTCATGGAAGTGGAAGCCATCATTATAGTGGTGGGCATCACAGTGGAGAACATAATAGTGGAGAACATTCGAGCGGTCATTCGGATGGAGAAGGAAATGGAAAATCTAAAAAATCAAGTGACGAGGAACAAGAAAATTCATCATCTTTTTGGAGAAGTCACAGATCTCATTCAGGAAGTTCAAGTCAGAGAAGTTGTGAAAGTATTGTTGACGCTAAGGAAAGACAGGAGTGTATTGACAGCAATAATAATGCTGGTAATCTTGAGGTATTTTTTATTTTTTGTGCTGTCATAGTTTTTGTTTTTTTGAAAATAAAAGATTTTGGAAGAAAATAATAAAAAATAATGAGCGTTTACATTGAATGATAAAAATAGATTCTGAATTGATAATGTTTAAGATAATGGATAAAATCGTAAATATAACAGCGAGTACAGGAGAAAAGAGAAAATATGGAAATATTAATATCGGTATTAGTCGTAGTTATTGGAATTGTAATTTTGATAATAATGAATTTTAGAAATCGTAAAAAAATGGATGAATTTGATGACTTTTCGAGAGAAATGCAGGAAAGGGAAAAAAGAAAAAGAAAAGTTCGTGAAATTGAAAAATATGAAGCTGAAGAAAGAGAAAGTTTTAGTGAAAGTGCTTATGATGAAAATAGAATTTCTTCGGAAAGTGAGCCTAAACAAAATGGAAAAACAGCGAATGTAGATAAATTTGGCGTGAAGATAGTTTCATTGGATGATATTGTTACAGAAGATTATGGGAAAGATTTTATAGAATATGATAAAAAGGAAAGCGAGGAATATCAAGAAAATATTAGAACAGCGAATATATTTATAATGTCAGGATTTTTTGGAGAAGCAAGGGATAAAATAGCTGAATCCTTGAAATTCAGCCAAAGAGCAAATTACGAGCTTGGAAAGTATTACTATTATTGCGAGAAAGATAACCAAAGTGCTGTAAACGTATTAAATTTGGCATATAATTCAGGAATAAAGGAGGCTATGTATTACATAGGGCTGATTGAAGAAGAATCGGGAAATTATGAAATTGCAAAAGGCTGGTATGTGGCAGGTGCGGAAAATGGTGAAATTAATTCAATAATTAGGCTAGGAAAAATTGCTGAAGAAAAGAAGGATTATGAAGAAGCAGAAAGTATTTATCTAAAAATTGCTGATACCAAAAATGCTGAATTAATATACAATCTTGTAAGAATTTACTTTAAGCAGAATAAAAGAGAAAAAATACTAGAATGGCAGGAAAAATTGTTAAATGAAAAGCAAATTATGGGATTGAATTCTGAAATAATCAAGAATATTGAATTTATGCTCGGAAATGAAAAAGACAGAAAATACGTGGAACTGATTAATCAGGGAAATGAATTTTTGGAAAAGAGAGATAAGGGAAATGCTCAAAAACTATTTCTTGAAGCGGCACAATATAATGAAAGAGGATATTTGTCGCTTGCAAAATCATATTATGTTGCAGGCAATGGAGAAAAAGCCAAAGATATGTATGAAAAGGCTTATTCTTTAGGAGTGAAAGAAGCGGCTTATGAACTGGGGAAATATTTTGATATAGCTGAAGAAAATGAGAAAGAAGCTGAAAAATGGTATAAAATTGGACAGGAAATGGGAGATGCGAAATCTATTTATAAACTTGGGATACTTTATGAATGCAGTAGGGAATTTGGAAAAAGTGAAGAGGAAACATACGCGCTATATGAAAAAGCGGCTAATATGAAATATGCTCCTGCAATTAGTGATATGATATATTACAATAATAGACAGGAAAATGGGAACAAATCAAAGGAATGGGCATTTAAAGTATTAAATGAAACAGGATTGATCGAACTTGGGAGAGAAACAATAAGAGATGCACAGAATTTTCTGGAAGAAAAAGGAGAATATGCGGGCGATAAAATTTCAGAAAAAAATTATGAAATTGAATACGATAACGATTTGATATATTTTATAGAAAAAAATTCTAAGGGCAGAAATATAAAGGAAGAAACTTATGAAAGAAAAAAATCAAATTTTTGGATGATATTTGGAATTATAATTTTTATACTGCAACTGATTATAAAATGTTCGGAGTATTAATTATGAAAAATAAATTTTTATACAAAAAAAGCTAGGAAATCCTAACTTTTCATCAAATTATTTTTCTTATTAAAAATTTTCTCCCCCAAAAACCCTGCAAATAGTCCAATAAGCAATCCAGCCAAAACATCACTTGGAAAATGCATAGTTAAGTATAGTCTTGAAAAGGCAATAATAATGCTTGTTATCAGTACAGCTGGAAAATATTTTTTTAAATGTTTGTAAAAAATATATACCATTGTAAAAGATGCTGAAGTATGTCCTGAAGGAAATGAAAAATCCTTTGGGGCTTTGACTAAAAGAATAATGTCAGTTATTTCTGTAAAGGGTCTTGCTCTATGCGTAAGATTTTTTAAAATGACATTTACAATAATTGCATTTATAATCAATGAAATTACTGCTAAATATCCGATTTTTCGATATTTTTTGCTAGAAAGCAGAAATAATGTTATTGCAATCCATATTAATCCGTGATTTCCTAAGTTGGTAAAAAATATTAGTATGTTGCTTAGGAGTTTGGAATTTAAGCTGTGTTGAAAACTGTAAAATTGTTTAATAATAAAAATATCAATATTTTTTTCATTTTCCAAAATTGCTGGCAAAGTTACATTTAAAAATTCCTTTGAGTTAATTTTAAAATCATTGGCAAAATTTTCCAAGTGAATTTCATGATTTCCTTCAATCATTATAACATTTTCCTTTTTATATAAATCCAGCATTAACAAAAGTGTCTGTTTATGCTCGATTCCCCTGTCCAAAAAATCTCCTAAAAATACATACAAGGTATTTTTGTCAAAATCCTTCACAATTTCAGAAATCGCTGTAAAGCACGAATGAATATCCCCAATTATCCGAACTTTATCATATTTTTCCGTTACATCATCAACATAAAAATTTATAATTTCATTTATGTCAAAAATTCTTTTAAAACTTCCTGAAAGTTTTTCATTTTGAATATTCCTAAACATTCTGCTTATAACATTT
>NZ_CALHQO010000392.1:0-1411 GCF_938036635.1 uncultured Leptotrichia sp. | reverse complement strand
ATCCTCTATTCAATTTATAAAGATTTGTTTTTGACTCTCCTCTATATTCTTCTTCAAATTTTTCTTCTCTCATAACAGCACTCATAATTTTTTCCTTAAATGAAAATTTTATTACTCCTGTATTTTTCATATAATTTTTGTCATCATGATACTCATATAACTCATTTTTAAGTTTAATTTCTTTAGATTCTTTTATTTTTATGAATTTTGATAATCCACTTTTTTCAATAATAAAATCTTCATTATTCTCAACGGATTTATAGATAATCATATAATCGATTTTTCGTCTTTCTTTACTTAAATTTAACATTTCTAAAATATTTGTCTTCCCACTACCATTTTTCCCAATCAATAAATTAACACTATCTATATTCCCCTTTGTTTTATCAATAGAGTAAAAATTTTCTATATTATTATTTGCAGATTCACATTTTTTATTGATTGATAATGTGTCTTTATCTCTATTATACTTAATTTCATAATTATTATCAAAAGTAATTTCAAAATCTTTCAATCCTTTATATTCTTTTATATACATATATATTGGAAACATTTCATTTTCTCCTTAAATTTTTATATTAAATTCCTCTAAAATATCTTTAGTCAATTTCGCCAAAGGCTCTCCATTTTCTATTCTTTTTCTATACGGCTCTTTCACAATATCTTTAAAATATTCTTCAAGCTGTTTTTTCTTATCAACATCACTTTCAAACATTTCTACACAATTTTCCAAATAATTTTCTGGATATTTTTCAATATTATATAGTAAATTTTGAATATACTGATTATGCGATTTTTCATATACTTTATCTAATCCTAAATTTCTAATACTGTTTTTTATTTTTTCTTTATTTTTTTCGTCTTTAAGATTTTCATAGTCAATTTTTACAAAAAAATCTGAATGTCCTTCTCCTAAAATTTTAACTATGACTTCTTCTGAAGTTCTAAATTTTATCCCTAATTCATCAAATCCTTTATCATACAAATAAAGAGAATCACGTGCATCTTTATTACCTTTAAATCTGCTATTACAAATTTGGCAACTAGGAATAAAATTATACAAAGATAAAGCTAAAAATGGATATAATGATTTTGGATAAAAATGATCTAAATCTGCTGTTGTTTTTTTACTATTATTTTCTTCATAACTACTAATATAATTTCTTTGGCAATACGGACACACTTCTATTTCCATTAAAAATAGTAATTTATGTCTACCCCAATTTTTATTACCATCTTGAAATTTCTTATAACAAAAAAGTTGATTCGGCAAATACTCTTCAGATATATTTAATTTTTCAAAACGTATTTCCAAAATACTTTTTCTTTTTTTATTCTTTTTCTTCATTATTTTAATTATCTTGTCAATTTCTTTATTTTCATAATCTAAAAATAATTCTTTTTGTATAAT
>NZ_CALHQO010000391.1:0-1650 GCF_938036635.1 uncultured Leptotrichia sp. | reverse complement strand
ATAGTGAATTGCTGTACAAATCGAATCCATTTAATTATACTATACCATCTCTGTTAGAAGCACATGGGAAATTATACGGATTGAATCCTAAAGACTCAAGAAAGGCAAGAGTACTGGAATTAGGTTCATCTTTTGGAGGAAATATTATTACTCAAGCACTTTATAATCCTGAAGCTGAATTTATTGGCATTGATTTGACAGCGGAACAAGTAAAAAAAGGAAATGAAGTTATTGAAAAAATCGGATTACAAAATATTAAACTTATTGAAAAAAATATTTTGGATATAAATGAGGATTTTGGAAAATTTGATTATATTATTGTTCATGGTGTATTTTCATGGGTTCCTGAAATTGTAAAGGAAAAAATTTTGAAAATATGTAATGAAAATCTTACAGAAGAAGGAATTGCATACATTTCTTACAATACATATCCAGGATGGAAAGAACCTGATAAAATTAGAGAAATGATGCTTTATGCTAATAAATATTTTCCAGAAATTTCACTTGGAGACAAAAATCAACGTGGAAAAGCCTTTATATCAATTGTAGCTGAAGAAATGAAAAGTTATACAGATATTTTTGAGAAAAAAGGAGATTTTATTAGACAAATTGAAGAAATTTTAAATATGCAAGATTATTATGTAGGCCATGAATATCTTGAGCATTATAATAATCCAATGTATTTACATGAATTTGCAGATTTATTAAAAGATCAAAATTTACAATATGTCTCTGATGTAGCATTAAGATTGTCAATTGGAAGTATATACAATCAAAGTACAGTAGAAAAATTACAGCAATTATCTCAAGGAGATCCTGTTATAAAAGAGCAGTGTATTGATTTTATACTTGATACAAAATTTAGACGTTCAATAATATGCAAAAAAAGTCAAGCAGAAAAATTGAACTTTACGGAAAGTTTTCCAAATGAAATAATAGATTCCTTTTTATTAACATTGAAATTTACAGAAGAAGAGTTAAATACATTAAATGAAGAAAATATAAAATTAATTATGCTTGAACTTGTAAAAGAACCAAATCAAAGTTTTATGATTAAAGATGCTATGGAAATTTGGAAAAATTTAGTAAATTCTCAAGATAAAAGTGAAGAAAAAACTAATGAGGTTCTTGGTAATTTGAGAAAATTTGTTTTAAATGGGATGATTAATGGTAAAATTAAATTTTATTGTTCTGAAATCGAAACTGTAATGTATGAAGAAAATAAAGTTTATATACCAGAAAAATTCAGAAAATATTTAAAGACTCTAATTATAGGAGAAGGTGCAAATATAATAGGAATTTCAAATTCAAGAAATGAAATTATTAACGACTTGAATGATGTGGATGTTATTGTGTCAGATATTTTGGCAGAGCCTAAGACAGAAAAGGAAATTATTGAAGAATTAGCAAAAACGACTATTTATAGAGCGGTGCCAGATGGTGAACCAATAGAAGTAGAAGCTTCGGAATATTTGCCTGAGAGTTTAAAAAAATTTGAATTTTTAGGATACTTTGCAAAAAAATAAGTATATAGAAAAATGTGGTAGGTAACAAAAGCTTATCACATTTTTTTATTTCAATATACTGATTTGATTATTATAGTAAAACTAGTTTAAAACAGAACTCAAAAATTATGACTATTTTACTCAA
>NZ_CALHQO010000390.1:0-3871 GCF_938036635.1 uncultured Leptotrichia sp. | reverse complement strand
AGGAGAAAATTATGAAATTAAAAATAGCCATTTTATCAGTTTTAACTGCAATTTTTGCAAATGCTGCAAGTATTGACTATTTGTCAAACAATTCGGCTTCATATTTTCAAAATCCATCTCAAACAGGAAAAATTTCTGTAGAAGGCATCTTTTATAACCCTGCGGGAACTGCTTTTTTAGATGATGGAACTTATCTTAATGCAAACCTTCAAAACTCAATGGTTGATGAATCAATGACATTAAATGGAAAAAAATTAAAATCTCATAGATATGCAGGTGCGCCATCATTCAATGTTTTGTACAAAAAAGATAATTATTCACTTTTTGGAAATTTAAGTGTTATCGCAGGTGGAGCTACTCTTCGTTATAATAATGGAGTTGCTGGAATCGAACTTGCTGGAGAAACATTTAACAATATTACAGGGGGAAGGCTTAGAGCAAAAGTTGTAAAAAACCGTTTTACTGGGCAAAATCGTTACTATCAATTAATGCTTGGTGGAGCTTATAAATTTAATGACACATTCTCAATGTCAGGTGGTCTTAAATATGTTTATGCCCATAGAAAATTAGACGGAGAAGCACAATATGAATATAATACTTTAGTTGGTTCAGCAATTGGTCTTAACAAAAATTATCTGTCAATGAATTCAAAACGTGATGCAAAAGGTATTGGTGGAATTATAGGATTTGATTACAAGCCTACTGATACTTTAAATTTTGTAATAAGATACGAAACGCCTGTAAAATTAAAATTTAAGTCAAAAGCACAGGAAGATAACAAGATGATGCTAAGAGGACGTCCTTTAGGAATTTCATTCTTTTATCCTGAATATGCAGATGGATTCCAGTCAAGACGTGACTTGCCAGGAGTATTAGCATTAGGAGTTTCAAAGGACATTAACAAATGGACTTTATCAAGCGGATATACACACTACTTCAATAAATCTGCGAAAATGGATAGATTTAAATATAACGATGGATATGAAATAAACTTTGGAGTAGATTACAGAATTAATGACAAATTTACTTGGCACGCTGGATTTAACTATGCAGATACAGGAGCAAAAAGAGAATCATTCTCTGATGTAGAGTATGCAATAAACTCACAAATCTACGCAACAGGACTTACATATAAGCCAACAGAGTCTTCAGAATGGAAATTTGGAATTGCTCACGTAAGCTACAATTCAGCTAATGGAAAACGTGAACAAACTTCACTTCCTAGAATCTCTATCGATAAATCAAAAGTAAAATATGACAAAAACGTAAACGTATTCACATTGGGATACACACACAAATTCTAATAATTTTAAAAAGTTTTCTCTAAAATAAAGACAAATATATAAATTCTAGCTTGAAACAATAATAAAGGGCTAGACTCTATCTACAACCAATCCATTCTTTTACTCTAATTTTTTAGGTGGATTGGCTATAGAACTGTAAAACAGCCATCAAAACATGAATTTTTGGCTGTTTTTTTTATTACTTTTTATTCTACAAATAACTTTTTTAGCAATATTTGACACAAAAATATTTTTATAGTAAAATAATTTTATATCAAAAATAATAAGAGAAAGAAGGACGAATTATGTTAAAATACCTTATTGACGGCGGAATATTTATGTGGGTAATCTTACTTGCCTCAGTATCTGGACTTGCTGTTATTATTGAAAAAATGTATACTTTTTTGTCAAAAGAGAAAAAATTGTCAGAAAACGAGAAAAATCAGCTTTATAAAGCACTTAGAACTGGGAATAAACAAGAAATTTTAAAACTTTGCAAAGATAAAACAGATTCTGTTTCTAAAAGTGTAACAAAAATTGTTTCTAATATGGATATTAACTTTGATGAACTTGATAATTCACATAGACAGGTTATCGAGGGCATAATAAGTGAAAGCATTTTAGAGCAGACTACTGAACTCGAAAAAGGTATGAGTTTATTGGGAACAGTTGTAAATGCTGCTCCTCAACTGGGACTTCTGGGAACTGTTACAGGAATGATTGCAGCCTTTTCAGCTCTTACCCGAAATGGAACAAGCACTGCAAAAATAGTCGCTGGAGGAATTTCAGAAGCACTTTACACAACTGCATTCGGATTAATAGTTGCAATACCTGCATTAGTCTTTTATAATTATTTTAACAGACGAATTGATGTTATTGTGTCAGAGATGGAAAGAGCGGCATTGCAGTTTTTGAGCCGAGTAAAAGATTGATTTTTAACCTTTTATTCTAATCTTAGATTTAAAATCCAAACTAATTTTATTTGATTTAGATTAGTTTAACTTCAAACAAATTCAAGTAAAATTTACAAATCAAATTTCTTAGGAGAAAAATATGAAATTTTCTAACAGACGAAAACGTCAAAATGTCGATATATCGATGTTAAACTTAATTGATGTAATTTTTATGCTACTAATATTTTTTATGCTTGCAACTACATTTAATAACTATTCCCAATTTCAGCTTTCAGTTCCAAAAACATCAGCACAGCTTGAAAAAAAGGAAGATACAAAAATAGAAGTAATCGTAAATAAAGACAAAAAATACTTCTTAAAAATAGACGATAAAACTAGGGAACTTTCCCAAAATGAAATAGCTTCTGAATTTTCAAAATTACCAAAGGAAGCATTAAAAAATATAACTTTAACTGCCGACGAACATTTGGAATATAAGGACATTGTGGACACGATGAGTATTTTAAAAAATATGAACATAGAAAATATAAGTTTAAATATTCAAAATAAAAATTAAAACTACAAAAAATTGAATATTCATTAAGTAATAAATAGAGGTGAAAAATGAAATATTACATAATTTCAGCTGCAATAAACTTGGGAATACTCCTTATTCCAATTGCAACTCCAGTTTTAAAGCAGAAACTTGAAGAAAAAAAAGAAAAACAGACTATTGTTGTTGACTTAAAAAACAGCATTTTAGAAGAGAATAAAACAAAAAGCACAGTTGATACGGATAACAATGAGGAAAGTAACGGAACGGCTGGATTACAAAAGGGAAATCCACAAAATAAAAACAATGCAATTTCCGAAGCTCAAAACATAGAACCAAATAAACTGCCTAAAAACCCAAAACAGCCCGAACTTTCACAAGCACAACCAATACAACCACAGCAAACATCACCACAACCTCCCAAAGTACCCCAAGAGAGCATACCAAAAGAACAACCAAAACCTACATCACGCCCAATTATCCCCCCAGTTACCTCCACCCCTAAAACTGCCACACAACCAGTAATTTCACAATCCACAGGAAATCCTGTCAGCTCAAAGCCAGTACAAAACTCCATAACTGCTTCAAACTCTAATATTTCCAATAATTCTGGACATAAAAACACTCCTTCAAATTCAGAAACTTCACATGGAAACAAAAATGGTAATACTGCTAACGGAAGCTCCACAGGTAACAAAAACGGAAATGGAACAGGAACAAGCGGAAATTCAACTAGTTCTGGAAATGGAAATGATAAAAAATCTGGAAGTACACGAGGTGGTGGATGTCATGAAGGTACTGATTTTTCAGTTTCATACAGAGAAACATTGGAAATGCCACAAGGCAGTCAACGTTTAAACAGAGAATTTAATATCGTTGTAAATGTTACAGTAAAATTTACTAGAGGTGGCGGAATCTCAGTAATTTCAGCTTCAGGAGCAAGTTCTATGTTTCTAAATGAAGCCAAAAGAGCCGCTAAAGGAATAAGAATAAATTTCAAAACTAACAATTGCTCATCTGGAGTAATAACAAAACCATTTAGGTTTAAACAAACTCACTAAATGAGTTTTAAGCAAAATTTCGTTAGAAGAAAAAGAATTGTTTGAGCTTTTGAGAAAATCTTTAAATCATTGATATTTATT
>NZ_CALHQO010000389.1:0-1621 GCF_938036635.1 uncultured Leptotrichia sp. | reverse complement strand
CACCCCCGCTCACGCGGGTAGTACACTAAAAAACAACCTAAAAATGCACATTATCGCTTTAAAAAACTTTTAAATTTATTTAGTTTTTATCAGTTTAATTTTAGATGAATTCGAGTGTGTTTATAAAAAATAAAAATCAGGAGGAAAAATGGAAACAAATTTATCAAAGTATTTAAGAGCAAGAAGACCTATAATTTGGGTACACAGTGGAGATTACAAGGAAGTTGACACAATTGTGAAGGAAGCGACTAAAGAATATGAAAATAAGGCAATTTTTTATGAAAGTTTGGATGTGGGCAGAAATCACGGAATTAGTGAAAATTATGATGAAATACAGCCAGTTGACTACATTATCTGCAATTTTGACACAATAAATTATTTGAAAAGTGAAAAAGAATTTTTGAAATTTATTGAGAAATGTGGGAAAAATTTGAAAAAAGGCGGATATTTAATTTTTGACGCTGTGACGGAAGATATTTTTGAGGAAATATTTGAAAATGATATATTTCTAGATGAAGAACCTGAATATACGAGTATTTGGCGGCATGAACAGTTAAGTGAGAAAAAACATCTAGTAGAAATTGACTTGTTTATCCGTGAAAATGAAAATGATAACTTATTCAGAAAATACAACGAAGTACAGCATAAATTTATTTACGAGCCTGAATGGATTGTGGAAACTGTTCAAAATAATGGTTTTGAAGTATTTGATACTGCTTCTAATCCTGAATTTGGGGAAAGCAGAATATTTTTTGTACTAAAAAAATTATAGATTTTACTGATTTTATGAATTAAAAATTTGAATAAAAGTGTAAAAGGAAGTTATATTATGGAATTAGAAGACAAAAAAGAAATCTTAGAAAATGAAAATAAAATAGTTGACAACGAGAAAACTTCACAAGAGGAAGAAAAACGAAAACAAAAGATTTTTGAAATAGAAAAAAAATTAGGCAGACATAATAATGAAAAAGAATTAAAAAATAGAAAAAACAGTAAATTAATGAAATATTTTGCTCTTGCAACAAATATGGTTTATATTTTGGCGTTACCAATATTAATTATGCTAGGCTTTTATTTACTTTTAAAAAAATATCTGTTCAAAACGGATCAGCCACTTGTCCTAATCGTTTTCTTGATAATAGGAGCAATTTCTGGCTATTGGTCACTTATAAAGCAGGTAAATAATATAAAATAATTATATATTTTGAAAGGAATAAAAATGTTGGAAAAAATGCCGCAAAACATAAAAAAAGCATACACTATTTCTATTTTTATTGCGATACTTCTCCTTTTTCTAGGAATAATTTTTAACTATGTAGAACTTTATTTTGGATATTTAGTTGGAGCAATAATTTCTACTATAAATATAAATTTACTTGTAAATGGAGTGCATAATATTTTATACTTTCAAGACAAGGGAAAATTACGTGGAAATGTTGAATATTTGAAAAGAATGTTAATATTTTGTGTGGGAATGTTTATAGTTGGGAAAGTAAGCCAGAAATATTTTGAAAGCCATGTACTGACAAATCTTCTGGCAACCGGAACTGGATCATTGAATTTTAAAATTTCATATTTTCTATGTTACTGGACTGAAAAATTATTTAAAAAATAATTTTAT